>JAEDMR010000137.1 GCA_016302925.1 Bacillota bacterium | reverse complement strand
ATGATGTGCCGTTTACCGATGTACAGAGAGAATATAAAGCTATGGTGAACAAGTACCTTTTCGGGTTTCCGAGGATGGATCAGTACGAGCAGTATATCCAACTGCTCATAAAGGTGCGGGCGCCGAAGCTGTCAAAGGAATTTCGGCCGAAAAAGGTCTATGAGATTCTCAATGATTCCCTGCAGACACTGACAGACGAGGAGCTGCAGGCCATGGTGGAAGCCATGGAAAAAATGGACAGCATCCAGGGCAGTCTGGAGGATTTAAGGCGTGCACTGCATGATACCCAGATTATTCGTAATGAATACATACGGTATAACCAGTATTTCCTAGCTAAAAAAGGTGCGGCATATCTGACTGCAAAGGAAGAAACGGAGCGGCAGAAAACCGGACTGGAGGAGCGCAAGCGTGAAATCGAAGCACTGCGGGAAAAAGCAGCAAAGTCGGCGGAGGCGCGAGGAGCAGCAGAAGAGAGAGAACAGATTGTCACGGGGCAGCTTGAGAGCCTGCAGGATATGGAACTGGAATCTGCAGCAGAGAGAAGACTGAATGCTGTTTCAGAGCGGAAAAACACAGCGGACAATGCAGACAGACTGGAAGATAAACTGGAACGAAGCCGGCAACGGGTTCGTGATTTCGAGTACAACTTGAGAAATATCAAGTGGTCACAGGAATTAAACAGAGATCGTCTGGAGGGAAAAAGGCGGGAGCTGGAGGATTTGCAGGACAGGGTCCTCCTGCCGATACATGAAGATATAATCAGCCATATGGAGGCAGAGAAGCGTATAGAAGGCGAAGTAATTCGCGCCGGGTTAAAGGAGCGAAAATCTGCAATCAGCGAAGGAATTCGTGTACTGAGGGAGCAGGATGACTGTAATGAGAAATACGATACGGTACTGGAACGTCTGCAGCAGATTCAGCGGAAAAAAAGCTTTGCGGAATCCGCCGCAGAATCGGCAGAACAAAACGCAGAACAGTGCAGGCGGCAGCTCATAGAAGAGTATTACCGGATGAACAGGCAGTTTGAAGTGCTGCAGATTGACAGCGATGTGATGCTTGGAATCGAAAAAAGGATTACGGAATTCGAAGGGGCTCGCGACGGCCAGGAAATACGCAGTGTAGTGGAAAGAATTCGGGATCGCACCGGCATCGGATTACAGAAGGAAAAGCTTGAGCTGGAGCATCAGAGAATGCTGCTGCAAAGAGAACTGACGGAGAAGCAAAAGGAATTGCAGGAGCTTCTGACGAAAAAGGATATACAGCCACAGCGAAAGGAACGGACTGAAGCGGTACGTAAGAGGCTACGGGAGGCAGGGATTCCTTTTGCAGCGTTTTTTGAGGCTGTGGAGTTTGCGGACAATCTTCCCGAGACTGGGAGAAATATTCTCGAAGCGCAGCTGTCAGATGCCGGAGTTCTGGATGCGCTGGTGGTGCCGGAAAAAGACTGGCTTCGAATTCAGAGGGAATTTTCTGATGTGCAGGATGTGTTCCTGCGAGCCAGGGGCAAAGGCGGCGAACCATTTGGCGCTCTGACGGTCAGCGAAACTCTGCCAGAAATATTGAAGCGGGAAACAGAACGGATTCTGTGCCATATACGGATTATGGGGGCTTCGGGTACCACAGCTTCGGAAAATGAGGAATATTTATACCTGGATGAGGGCGGAGTATTCCGTAACGGTGTGCTGTGCGGCGTTTCCTGCGGGGAAGACGCAGAAGGTTTCATCGGTGTGCTGGCGCGTGAACGTAAACGGAAGCAGATGGAAACGCAGCTGCAGCAGGAAATTAACGAAATGGAAGAGCGCAGACTGGAACTGACCGGTGCTGCAGCAGGAATCGCGAAAAAACAGGAGCTTTTGCAGGAAGAGTACGATAGTCTTCCGGATTTCGCCATGCTTTGCGATGCACTGGAACAGGTTCGCCATGCCGCGTGGGAGCTGGAGCAGGTGGAAAAACAGCTGAGGGCAGTACAAGAGGAAGAACATCAATGGAAGCTAAGAAAGACCGAAGTTCTGCAGAAGGTGCTGGCCGTTTGCAGAAATTTACCTTACAGCCGTACTATTGACAGCTATCTGGAAGCAGAAAATGCACTGGAGGAATACAGCACTACATGGGAAAATGTATCAGAAATTCTTTCCAATCTGGAGAACCTGTCCATACAGGAGACTACAGAGCGCGACAGAATCCAGCAGGAAGAGAATACAATTGATGAAATCTCACTGCAGCAGAGCATGGAAAAAAGAAAAATAAAAACGCTGGATGCCCGGATTGCAGAACTGGAGGCTATCCTGAACAGACCAGAGAATCGGGAAAAAGCGGAGAAAATTACCAACCTGAAAAAAGAGAAAAGGGAACTTGAAGACAGGATTGCTTCCCTCCGCGAAAGCCTTGCTGTAGCCTCAAACAATCTGGAGCGGCTTACGAGGGAGCAGGAAGAAAGCGGAAAAAATCTGGAAACCTATCTCGAAAGGGAAAACCTGCTGTGTCAATGTTTTGCCGAGGAACTGGAGCTGAAGCTGGTCATTTCCAGGGAAGACAGAACACTGGAAGAATGTGCCTGGGCGGCGCAGGAAAAGCTGCGTGACAGCGACAAGGACAGAGAGGTATCGGAGCTGACGGCATCTCTTATGAGCGTGTTCCAGAAAAATAACAGCAGCCTGATTGCATATGGCACGGCTCTGACGGACTGGTTTGACGGAGAAAGAGGAATTGCCCCTGCGGGAACACTCCACAAAAGGCAGGTTTTCACTGCGGTCTGGAACGGTAAAAAGATATGGATGGAGGAATTCCACGATACGCTGAAAAGGCAGATTACAGAGATGGAGCTGCTGATTCAGCAGAAGGATCGTGAACTGTTTGAAGACATCCTTTCCAGAACCTTGAGTCAGCAGCTGACGGATCGAATTGCGGAAAGCAGACGCTGGGTTGCGGACATGTCAGAACTGATGAAGAATATGGAAACCTCCATGGGACTTCGTTTTTCTCTGGACTGGAAACCACGGTCGGCAGAAGGCGAGGAACAGCTGGACACGGGAGAACTGGAAAAGCTCCTTCTGCGAGACAGGAAGCTTATGACGGCGGCAGATATGGAGCGGGTTGCAGCTCATTTCCGCAGTAGAATCAGGCAGGAAAAGCTTCGTGCAGAGGAATCAGACGAGTCGGTCAATTATATGGATCTGGTCCGTGATGCGTTGGATTACCGAAAGTGGTTTGAATTTCAGATGTCTTACTACCGTGGCGAAGAGAATAAAAAGACGCTGACGGACAGTGCCTTTAACAAATTCAGCGGCGGAGAGAAAGCCATGGCCATGTATGTGCCGCTTCTTGCTGCATTGAATGCTCAGTACAAGAAAGCAATCTGGGAGGATCACCCGCAGATTGTTGCTATGGACGAGGCCTTTGCCGGTGTGGACGATAAGAATATCGGCAGTATGTTTGAACTGGTTGGTCAGCTAGACTTTGATTACATCATGAATTCCCAGTCTCTCTGGGGCTGCTACGAGACGGTACAGGCTCTGCGGATTTGCGAGATGCATAGACCGGGAAACTCGAATATTGTTACAATTATTCATTACACATGGAATGGAAAGGAAAGGGTATTGGATGACTGATATTCGAAAAGAAGCATATGCATATTTCCGAAAGACGCCCGGGTTTGACCGATGCTTCCGGCAGCTTCGAAAAAAGTGGAGAGCTTACGGAAAAGCATCAGGTATGGTGAAGCTGACTGATGCCACTGAAGAAGAACGGCGTGCCCTGGAGGGTTTCTTCGGAAGATCATTCGTCGGATCCTTCGCCGGGGCTTCTGACGTACATTCAAAGGAGGGCTCTGCCGGAAAAACTTTATCCTTTTCGGTGAGGTCCTTTGAGGATGCATTGCGTGAAACCAGGTTTTGTGAGCTTAACCTGCAGCAGCTGCTGGAACTGTACTTCGGTGAGCCGATGCAGACAAATGCGCAGCAGAAAGCAGATAAAGAAGAACAGCTCCGTATCTTTTTTGAAAGATGCCAAAGAAGCTTCTCACAGGAGACAACGGGGCAAACTACTGTCTGCAAAGCGGCATCGGATTGGATCAGGGCGGTCCGGCAGGAAAAGGCATATGGCTATCAGATTATCCTGCAGGCATGGAAGCGAAAGCCGGAAGAGGCAGAAAAACTAGTGCGGGCGGTTGGTATGGCGCTGAATGAAGTGATGCCGGACACCGGGGAGACGGATTGTGAAAATCTTATGCTTGCCGTTCTGGCAGCCAAGGTTTCCGGTAATCCACATTGCTTCGACAGAGGGACTAAGGCAGGACAGCTTCTGACCTGTGCTCTTTGTCGGGTTGCCGGTACGGATTTTCCTTCTGGAGCAGAAGAGCTGGCGGCACTTTATCTGCGATATGGAATTCAGCCGGATGAGATATCCAGTATGGTTGCCGTGTTTGGTCTTTCATTGGAATGTGAGGGTGGAATCCATCCCGGCGCTGCCGGATTTCGTGAGGCGAGAGAACCGTTTCTTCTTATGCAGAAAAATCTGGAGCATGTAACCCGCGCTTATGGCACGGGGAGCTGTGTGTTTGTGGTGGAAAACGAAATGGTGTTCAGCCATCTTTGCGAAAAGTGTCTGCAATTGTATGACGACAGTGTGCCGACGCTGATATGTACTATGGGGCAGCCTCGGAAAGCAGCGTGGCAGCTGCTGGATTTGCTCGCCTCTGAGGAATTGGAGATATTCTATGCAGGTGATCTTGATCCGGAGGGAATGGATATTGCGGATCGGATTTGGAGAAGATATCCGTCACAGGTGACATTATGGAGAATGGGACCGGCGGAATATGAACTTTCGCGTTCGGAGGAGGACATCAGCGAGCGCAGGCTTGCGATACTCAGCCGCCTCAGGCATCCGCAGCTCATAAAGATTGCCGCTTTGCTTCGCGCACAAAAAAAGGCCGGATATCAGGAAGTGCTTCTGGATGAAATGATTTCGGATATAAGGCGCCTTTTTCATAGCGGATGATTTTTTTAGAGGAGGATTATTTATATGTTCAGTTTTTACTGGCCCATAGGGCTTTTGGTATTATCAAATGTTTTTTATCACATCACCGCCAAATCTCTGCCGGTTCAGGTGGATTCCTTTTTCAGCATGACCGTAACCTACCTGGTAGGTGCTGCGGTGTCCCTCTTGCTATTTTTCACTCTCGGCAGCGGAGAGCCTGTTTCCCAACAGGTTGCCGGGCTCAACTGGGCGCCCTTTGTGCTGGGACTGTCGGTGGTAGGTCTTGAAGTGGGGGCAATCTTCATGTACAAGGCGGGCTGGGAGATTTCCGTGGGAAACATAGTGCAGGCCATATTTGTGGCAATCGCCCTTCTTGTAGTGGGAGTGCTTATTTACAAGGAG
>JAEDMR010000136.1 GCA_016302925.1 Bacillota bacterium | reverse complement strand
TCTCCGGCCGCAGATGCTCTTTTCGGAAATTCACCGGCATACCCCGTTTCCGCAGGATGACCAGGCACAGCAACACGCTGAGCCCCTGCGCCATCACCGTGGCCAGCGCAGCGCCCTCCGCCGCCATATCCAGCACCGCTACGAAAATCAGATCTCCGGCGATGTTGAATACGCAGGCGAATGCCACCGTCATCAGCGGCGTTCTGGAATCTCCCAGACCCCGGAATACACTGCCCAGCACGTTGTATGCCACGATGAACAGGGTGCCGGCAGCGCAGATCCGTATATAGCCCACTGTTGCTTCAAAGGCTTCCGCCGGCGCCTGCATGACCATCGCCAGCTGCCGGGTAAAAAGCAGTACGACCATTGTCACTGCTGCAGCCAGCACCGCGAAAATCGTGATGCTGTTACCGATGATTCTCCCTGCTTCTTCCGATCTTCCATTGCCGATGGCTTGTCCCAGCATGATGGTGGTACCCATGGCCAACGCTGTAATCACGGTTGTCAGCATATGCATCATCTGACTTCCGGTGGATACGGCAGACACATTGGCCGCCGTGCTGAACTGCCCCACGATCAGCAGATCCACTGCACCATACATGGCCTGCAGGCACAGGGCAGCCAGCACCGGTAATGCGAACCGCACCAGCTGTCTGAATATCTTGCCTTCTGTAAATTTTGCTTCCAGCTGCATTTATCTTTCCTCCGTCGAATGAGGAAATCTTAGCAGAAAGCAGCGTCAAAGTCAAGAGTCAGGCCGCTTCTCCAATCCGCATCCCCTTCAGATCCCGCCATAAAACACTTGCATGATATTCCAGATCCCCACGCCGGCCAGCCCCAGCTCCTGCACCAGAGAAAGCCGCGCCCGCCAGCTCTCCTCTTTTTCGAACCATACGATATGCTGCCGCCCCGCCGGATCCGTATAGGTAAAGAACGGGGCCATGGCCTCTTCATCCCACTGAATCGGCACACCGTAGTAAGCCGCACGAGCCTCCGCCTGGTAATTACTCAGTTTCTCCGCCTTGGACTCCCCGGGCACGAAAGGCAGGGTCCAGTCATAGCCATAGTTGTTCAGCCCCATGAGGATTTTTTCTGGCGGAATCTCAGTCACTGCATATTCCAGCACACGTCGTACATTGATAATAGGCGATACAGGCATGGGCTCCCCATAGGTATATCCCCACTCATAGGTCATAATCAGGCAGTAATCCGCCGCCCGCCCCATGCCGGCATAGTCATGGCCCTGATATAAAAGTCCCGGCTGATCCGCCCGCACCTTGGGTGCCAGAGCCACCGTCACCGTCAGCCCCAGAGGAGCCAGACGGGCCCGGGTCTTTGCCACCAGCTCCACATAATCATCGGCATAATCTGCCGCCAGATACTCAAAATCAAAGTCTATCCCCGCCATCCCCTTGGCGAGTATGTTTTGCAAAATATTCTCAATCAGATTGTCGATTGCCGATGGATTGTTGAACACGGCGATGGCAATCTGGTCGTTGAACGCACCGGACGCATCCAGGGGTGTCAGCACCATCAGCGTGCCCACCCCCGATGCAGCCGCTTGGGCAATGATAGTTTCGTCTTCCAGATTGATCAGCTTCCCGTCTTCCGTAAATCCGTAGCTGAAGGATGATACCCAGGTGAGCCGCGGCAGCCACCAGGCCAGGGTGTCCGGGCTGATGGACGGATAGGCATATCCATTGACCAGCAGGTCTTCAAATTCAGGCATGTTTCTTTCCTCGCTTTCTCTGCGATTTTCTGTTTCACGATCATCGGCAAGACCGTCCACAGGGTTCATATTACTCTAATGTATGCGTCCGGAATCTTCATTATTATTCTGTTTTTCGGACTTGCTTTTCCCGGCGACTGTGCTATACTTTTAGAGGAAATTCAACGAAAAAAGGAGAAAGTCTGTCATGGCTGAATTATTCGAAACACTCATGCTCATCTGCTTCGGCTGCTCCTGGCCTATGAATCTGGCCAAGTCCATCCGTTCGAAAACCGCGAAGGGAAAAAGCGTCATGTTCCAGTATGCCATTATGATCGGCTACGTCTTCGGCATCTGCAGCAAGTTTGCAGGCGGAAATATCAATTATGTTCTGGCTCTGTATTTTCTCAACCTGTTTATGGTCGCTGCGGATACCTTCCTCTATTACAGAAACCGGAAACTGGATCATCTCAGAGACGAAGGAAAGCTGTCCGCATAGTCGGAATCGTTTTTCAGTTCCCTGCCCCCTTCTCAAAACACGCCCTCCCGGGTCTTTCGGCCATGCGCCGGGACTTCGAATTTCGGTGTGTTTTTATTTTTATCTGATTTTCTGTGGTGAGATGAAGACAAAAATGATACAATAGTAGCAAATACCACCGAGTGCCGCAACAGCATCATTTTCGCCGGCATTCAGGAGAAGGAGGAATACTATGGCTACCAGTTACGGAGGCTACATGGGCAAGGTGGCCGACATCAATCTGACCACCGGCGCCATCTGCGAGTATCCATGGTCCGATGAGGAATGTAGGCTGTTTCTGGGTGGAAAGACCATGGCAGCCAAGATCATCGGCGACCATCTGGCAGAAATTCGCGGACCCCTTGATGAAACCAATCTTCTGGTCATCTCCACCGGCCCGTTCACCGGCACCGGTGCACCCAGCTCCAGCCGGTTCAACGTGTCATCCATTTCACCCCTGACCGGAATACTGACCTCCTCCAACTGCGGAGGCAATTTCGGCTACTATCTGAAAAAAGCCGGCTACGATTCCCTGGTGATCCACGGGCGCAGTGAGAAGCCGATCTGGCTGGAAATCCACAATGACCGGTTCACCTTCCATGACGGTCACTCCCTCTGGGGCATGAAAACCGGACTTACCCAGGAGGCACTGGACGAAGCGCTGGCAGAGCAGTCCGGCGGCAAAAGGCGGAAAAACGGCAAGATCGTCATCGGTCCCGCCGGTGAAAATCTGGTAAAATACGCATCCATCGTCAGCAATGAGAGACTGGCAGGCCGTGGCGGCGTAGGTGCTGTCATGGGCAGCAAGAACCTGAAGGCTGTCACCGTCAGCGGCAACCATACCGTGCCGGTTCACGACAAGGAAAGGATGGATCGTCTGAACCGGTCCTGGTTTAAATATCTCAGAAGCCATCCTCTCACCGGCGATCAGCTTCCGCGGCTGGGTACGGCAGGTCTGGTTTCTTCCATGCAGATGAAGGGGCAGCTGTCTACGAAAAACTATACATACGGCCAGTTCGACCGGTTCGAAAAAGTAAACGGCGAAACACTGGCAGAAGAACATAATATTGTAAACAAGGGCTGTCTCACCTGTCCCATCAAATGTGCCCGGACAGTCCAGGTAGACGGCAAGGCAGTGAAGGGACCGGAGCTGGAAACCCTGGGCCTGCTGGGGGGAGGCATCCTCAACGACAGCATGGAACTGATCCTTCGCTGGAATTATGAGCTGGACGAACTGGGCATGGACACCATTACAGCGGCCAATACCCTGGCCTGGGCCATGGAGGCAAACGAAAAAGGCCTCTGGGACAACGGCCTTGTCTTCGGCGATACCGCTGATATTTCCCAGGTATGGGAAGACACCGCTTACCGGCGGGGCATCGGCGACGAGCTGGCAGAAGGCTCCCGTGCCCTGTCTGAAAAATACGGCGGCAAAGAATTCGCCATCCACTCCAAGGGCATGGAACTGGCTGCCTACGAACCGCGCCGTGCGGTAGGTCTGGGTCTGGGCTACGCCATCTCCAACCGGGGCGGCTGCCACCTTAACGGCGGATATCTGGTCATTCTGGAAGGCCTGGGCCTCAATGTGAACCAGCAGACGCCCCACGGCAAGCCGGATGTGACCATCATCTTTCAGGATCTGATGGAAGGCACCTCGTCCTGTGGACAGTGTGTGTTCACCACCTATGCCTTCTTCCCGCCTCCGCTGATCCATCATCCTCACGCATGGTACACGAAGGTATTTAATGCCATCGTCCCTGTGGCGGGGCCTGTGCTGCGGCTGCTTACCATGTTTCCGCAGGTGGTCTGCTTCCATCTGCCGGTAATCTTCAACCAGTCCAAAGCGCTGAAATACGCCACCGGCATGAAGGTAACCTTCGGTTCCTTCCTGAAGGCAGGCAAGCGGGGCTACACCCTGGAGCGCCTCATCAATACCCGTCTGGGGATCAGCCGAAAGGATGACAGCCTGCCGAAGCGTTTCACCGACGTACCGCAGATCGAAGGCGACGAAACGACAAAGGTCCCTCTGGAGCAGATGAAAGACGTGTATTACCGCGGCCGCGGCTGGGATAAAGATGGAATTCCGACGGAAAAAACGTTGAAAAAGCTAAATCTGGATCATTTGGCGGTAAGCCAAATGCCGGCAGGATCCTGCAGACAGGAGGTGGAGCAGCATGGTTAATATCAAGCTCTTCGGTGCGCTGCGCCTGAAATGCGGAATCTCCCACATGGAGGTCTACAGCAGCTCCGTGAAGGATGCCTGCCGCCTTCTCAGCAAGGCCACCGGATTCCCGGAGAAAGAGTTCAAAAACTGCATGTTCATGATCAACGGCAAAAATGCGAAGTATTCATCGAAGCTGGAGGATGGCGATGAGCTGGTCTTCCTGACACCGTCCGGCGGCGGCTGAAGATACAGCGGTTTATGGAGAGAGGTGATTTCATGTCATATCAGATAACAGAAAGCTGTATCGGCTGCACCCTGTGTGCAAAGAACTGCCCCACAGGGGCCATTTCCGGCCAGCTGAAAGCGCGGCATGCGGTGGATGCCGGTCTGTGCGTAGACTGCGGTGTTTGCGGCAAAATCTGTCCGAAGGGCGCGGTTCTCGATGCCCAGGGAAAAACGGCAGTCAAGGTGCCGAAGGATCAGTGGAAAAAGCCGGTTATTGATCCCGTGCTCTGTGCCGGCTGCTCTGTCTGCGTGGAAAACTGTCCGAAGGACTGTCTTGAAATCGAAGGGCCGAAATTCCACGGAGATATTCATACCGTCGCCCGCTTTGCAGAGGGGCGGGAAAAAGACTGCATTGGATGCGGCATCTGCGGCGATGTCTGCCCGATTGAAGCCATTCATTTTTAGTCTGATCAAACTTATGCCGGAAAAATATCCGGTAGGGAGGTAAAAATATGGGGAAATTATTTTGCAGAGTGTACCAGGGAGTATTTAAAATCGGTATGTACGTGATTCCGTGGGGCATGCCGAAAACGCTGGAAGGCGCCGGTTCGGTGAAGAAACTTCCGGCTCTGATCCGGGAGCAGGGTTATACGAAGGTCCTGGTGGTTACGGACAGCGTCCTCATGGGTCTGGGGCTGCTGGACAGTCTCTTCGCTACCATGACCGATGCCGGTGTGGAGTATGTGGTGTATGACGGCGTGCAGCCGAACC
>JAEDMR010000135.1 GCA_016302925.1 Bacillota bacterium | reverse complement strand
ACAAAATACATACGGAAATGGTCTTTCTGGAAAACGGCCGCGGTTCCTACACCCTGGCCGAATTTGCAGTACCCGAAAACTATATGCCCGCCGCAGAAGGCCAGCCCGCCGGTGCGGGCACCGGCGGCTGCCCCATGGTGGCGGTGGCCCACGGCTTCACCGGCACCATGGACAGCGGCGGAGCAGCGGAGCTGATCCGCCGGCTGGCCGCATCCGGAATCGCAGCCGTGAGGGTGGATTTTGATCCGTACCTGACACCGAAAAAAAACAACGACCCGTCAAACCGTGCCTGCGAGTATACTTTGCGGGACATGGAAGATGACCTGACCCTGGCCCTGCAGTATGCCTCAAGCCACTACCGGATCGACGAAAACCGGCTGGGGGTCTACGGCCGCAGCATGGGCGGACGCGTAGCTATGATGATGGCCAACGAAAGCTACGGTGGCTTCGAATATCAGGCCATGGCGCTGGTTGCCCCTGCTGGAAACGACCGGGCCATGATCTATTTCATGGGCGGACAGCAAAACTGGGAAAAAATGAAAGCACAGGCTGCAGCAGACGGCTATGTGCAGTATAAGCAGCTTCGGCTCCGGCCGGACTGGTTCACCCAGTTTGAGGATTACGATCCGTGCGCCCACGGAGATTCCTTCGGTGAGAAGCCGGTGCTGGTCATCTGCAATACCCTGGACCATGTAGTTACGGACGAAACCAGCCGGCAGTGTGCTGCGGCCTATGCAAACAGCCGGGTGATCGAGGTCACCACTGAGGATGGTCATGGCTATGAAATGAGCCGGAAGGATTCCGAGCTGAAAGACATGCTCATGGATGAAATTGTCGCCCACTTCACAGAAAGTCTCTCATAATTTCTGATTTATGGGAGGCTTTTTTCTGTCTCATTCCTGCCTTTTTCTGCCTTTTTCTTACGGTGCCCGACTTTTCTGTGCTCGATTTTCCTGCTCCGGTTTTCCTGCTCCGGTTTTCCAAAATCGGCTTTTTGTTTTCTTTTTGAAAACTTTTTCGGCATTTTTGAAAACATGTATCATTTATACAGTTATTATTTTATATATAAACATTATAATCACTTTCATTTTGTTCCATTTATGATGTCGATTCGCAAATTATGCAGATAGTCCTCTCTATTTCATTGGAAATACATTAAAAAGCAGTGCTCGGTTTTCCGAAATCTGCGATTCGTTTTCTTTTTGAAAACTTTTTCGGCGTTTTTGAAAACCGGGGTCATTTTCGGTTGACAATATCGATATTCGATAGAGGGAGGGGTAGAATGCCAAGAGAAAAATTTCAGACTTTAACGGAGCAGATGTTTTACATTCTGATCTGCCTGCAGAACGAATGCTGCGGCACGGACATAATGGAAACGGTGCGGCGAATGACCGGCGGCCGGGTGCAGATTGGGCCGGGTACCCTGTATAATCTGCTGGAGAAATTTCTGGAGGCCGGCATGATTGAGGAAACCGCCGCAGAAGGAAGAAAGTGGACCTACCGCATTACCGCTGCAGGGCGCGCTGCGCTGAATGCAGAGTACCGGCGGCTGGAGCAGCTGGCAGAGGATTACCGGCGTTTTACTGCCTGGCCGGAAGCTGCGGACGCTTTACATGCGGATGCTGCGAAGGAAAAGAATTTAACTCTGAATATCAAAGAGGAAATCGGGCTATGATTCGAAAAGAGCATCAGGAAACCGAACGGATACGCTTCGAAAACTTCCTGTTTTATGATTATACCGGAATAGAAGGTCATCTGGAGGCCATGGCAGAAAAAGGCTGGCTTTTAAAAAAATGCGGCCGGGTTTTCTGGCGTTACGAGGCGATTCCGCCGCAGAAGATCCACTTTGCTGTCACCTACCGTCCTGAGGTAACTGACTTCGATCTGCTGCCGGACTGAAACAGGGAATTGTACCTTAATTTGTTCGAATCGGCAGGCTGGATACCATCAGCCAAACCATGCGGAAAACGCTGTATCCAGGCTGGATCCTGCTTATTTTCCTTTGCTGCATGCAGTTTTTTCAGGTTCCTTCCAGAATCACACGCGACCCGGTCGACTTTTTCTCCAGCCCGCTGAATACCATGCTTCCGCTGCTGTACCTGTTTCTCCTGCTGGCAATCATTGCCGAAATGCTGCCCTATTTTCTCTGGAAGAAAAGGAGTGAGGAAGCCGTGGCGGCAGGTGCCGTCATCCTGCCGGATTCCGGAGCAGGACGGAGCAGAATCCTGTCCATGGCAGCTTTACTGCTTTCCCTACTCTGCCTGATTCCGGTTTTTCTCTTCCAGCCGGATGTGACTGTTTTCGGTGTTCTCCTTACGCTGGCTGTAGTTGCCATTGCTGCTTTCTTTATCAATGGCATCCGACATCATCTGCAGGTAACCGGTACATCCCGGCGAAAGAACATGACGATTACCGGAGCGTCCGCTTTTTTTCTGACTGCAGGCTTACTTGCGGCTGTGACCCTATTCATTCTGGGGTTTGCCATCTTGGATGAGCCGCATGCTTCTGAGACAGAACGAAGCGAATGGGTGCCTGCACCGGATGGATCCCTGTATTACTGGAACATGCAGCAGGATGAACTGCTGCTTACGGCAGAGGATCTGACCGACACCAGAGACTATCCGTATTATTCTTACGAAAACCATCATCAGGCCACACCCCTTCTGGCATACAGCGAAATGAGCCAGATGACGCCTCCGGTGCAGAAAGATTCCCCGCCGGAGCTAAAATATGAGGTAATCGATGTCAAATGGGATGCCCTGTACGAAATGTGTCTCAGCCATTACCTGGATGACGAACGAATGTCAGACCTGGAGCAGACATGGCAGACTGCCGACGCGGAAGACTGGGGCTGCAGCAGTGCATGGCGCAGGTTTTCCCGCAATGAACCGGACAGCACCTGGCTTCTGACCGGTCATGATCCGCAGAGCGGCCGGCAGCGCATCGTGAAGATTACCTTCTGCTGGGAGCCGACGGAAGTGCAGATTGCCCAGGCGGGCGAAACGCTTTTCAGTTGACCAAACCCACGAAAAAAGAACCGGGCAAACGGTCCGGTTCTTTCAAATATCTTTTTTTACGCTTCAATCACGGCTTTTTCCACAACCTTCGGCAGCATCTTCTTCATATCCGGCAGAACCGGCGTACCTGGCCGGTCAGAAACAGACAGACAGCATTCTTCGTCAAGGACCAGTGCTCTTTCCGTAATACTATCCGGATAGTTAAACATGGCAGGTGTCACATCGTGGGAATAATTCATGCCCGGAACCGCTGCCAGTTCAACACAGATTGCCTTACCAAGATCGCTTTCCATCATGCCGCCGACCCAGCAGCCTATACCTGCCTGACGGCAGATCGCATTAATATCGAGGCAGTTCTGCAGCCCCCCTGCCCGGCCGGTCTTCACATTGATGTACTGACATGCCTTCATTTCTGCAGCTTCTTCTGCCTGCCACGGCTCGGTGATGGATTCATCCAGGCAGATTGGCGTGTCGACATATGCCTGCAGCTTCGCATGGTAGTAGAGGTCTCCCACCTGGAAAGGCTGCTCGATCATGGCCAGATGGAACCGGTCCAGGCTCTTCAGCAGTTCCCGATCTTCCTGACAGTTCCAGTTATAGCTGGAATTGGCGTCTACATGAATCACTTCATGCGGGAATACGGACCGCACTGCAGCAAGCATGTCATAGTCCCAGCCGTGAGCCATCTTCAGCTTCACCCGCTTATAGCCCCGGTCGAAGCTTTTGCCCATTTCTTCAATGAGGGCATCATAGCTGTCGGCAATACCGAAGCTTTCGCCCACATCGATTTTGTCGGCCGTGGCACCCAGCAGTTTGCCCAGAGTCACGCCCTGCATATCTGCCTGAAGTGTCCACCATGCCATTTCAATCCCTGCTTTCGCAAACGGAGATCCTTTAAACACGGACATTGCCTGGTTCAGCTGACGGGCACTGTCAAATTCTTTTCCGACGACGGCAGGCGCCAGAAAACGCTTCGCCAGTTGGAAGATCCCCGGTCCATATTCATAACTGTAGGTAGGTCCGGGCAGCGGACTGGATTCGCTCCATCCTTCATGACTGCCCGAATGCATACAGGTAATCAGCGCGCTGTTTCCCGGATCTGCGCCATACGCTGTGCGCCATGGGCGGTGAAACCGGTTTTCCACGAGATACAGTTCAATTTTGTCAATACGCATTGTTTCCTCCTATGGAATGTTTACCTTCGGTTCTTCCTCTATCTGCACTTCCGGCATCAGCTCATCATCAATCACGCCCAGGATTTCCTCCAGTTCTTCCACCTGCTCCGGTGAAAATCTTTCGCGGATCCGCTTCATTACCTTACCGATATAGTCATAGGTAACACCATAGGTGGTCATGTACTTTTCCGTCACTTCCAGATGATATTCCCGCTTATCTTCCTCACTCTGCACCTTTCGGATGTAGCCCTTTTTCACCAGATTTCCCACTTTATATGCCGCATTGGGCGCGGAAAGCTGTGCAAAAGACGAAAATTCGTTGATGGTCGGGCGTCCCATGGCATAGATCAGTTCCACACAGAGAACCTCCGTGGCCGACAGTGCATCTTCCACATCAATATCCTGGTTAAAGACTTTGGAATACAAACTCAGCTTAAACTTGGTGTAGATATCCGAAAAACTTTTCTCCAGCATTATTTTCACATTTCCTCTCCTGGAATATGGTACTATTCTAACAAATCAAAGGAAAAAATTCAATTCCTGTTTTCCATGTTTCTACGTTTTCCGGATTTGTCTCTACGAAAAAAATTTTTCACTGCATACTGAACAGTGTGCTCAACAGAATGATCCAGACCGGCAAGCTGATCATGGATATAGGCGTTCTGCTAATGCCCAGCTGTTCCGTAATTTCCCGGACATTCACTTCCGAGTAGTTCTTTTTCAGGAAAATCGCTTCTGCCGTATCCAGAATATCCAGCTTCAGTTTTTCCACATCATTTTTTGACTTTTTCATTCTTTGCCCCTCCGCATCACATCCCACGCATGAACCGCAGTTGTCACAATCAGAATCCCTGCAGAAATCAGGATGGCATACAGCATGGTACGCAGCCCCTGCATGGCGAAGCTGCTCCATTCTTCAGCCATGGCAAATCGCATGGTATTATACAGGGACCCGCCAGGAATCAGCGGAATTGTAGCGGTTGCCACGAAAACGGTAACGGGACAGTGGATTTTGCGGGCAAGAATCTCGGCATATACCGTCAGAACCATGGATGCGATGAAATATCCCATCAGCTCGGTTCCGCCTGCCAGTTCACACAGAAGCACCGCACCCCAGGCCACACCTCCTCCCAGAGAACACCAGAAGAGTCTCCGTCCCCGCACATTGAACATCAGGCTAAAGCCCAGAGATCCGACAATCCCCGCCGC
>JAEDMR010000134.1 GCA_016302925.1 Bacillota bacterium | reverse complement strand
ATACATTTCCTTCTGTACTACGTCCGTCGTATCACCGATTCCCCTCGTAAACAGCTCTGTATGTTCAAATACCGGCGTTCTCACTTCATGAAAGCCATATCTTCTGCAGATGTCTCTGAACTGTCCTTCCACATAGTGCCATTTGTGAACCTGATCCGGTAAGATGTCTTTCGTTCCTTTTGGTGCATTTGTCAGCATGATTTAACCTCCTTAAATAGATTTTCTTCTTTTCGTTCCAGCATTTCCGTAATTCTGTCAATATAAACTTCATAGTTCGTCACGTTTGGAATCCGTTCCAGGCGGTTTTCATCAGGGAAATATACCTTGCTGATGCCGCCTGCTCCCAATGCGATGATGGTCTGCTGTTCCTCCATGATTCTGATATTATAAATGCACGGGGTGTCACCCTTGCAATATCCCACATTTTCAAATGATCCGGCCATATGTTTCTGCCGGTACAGGTAGTAAGGCCGGTACCCTGCTTCCCGCAGCATACGCCTTCCGTTTTCCAGCATTTCAGAGACAATCATTCCCTGTCTGTAATGATACTCCGGGTCCTGGTCGATCAGCCGCGATGCCCGTTTCACGGCAAGGGTATGAACCGTGATATTCTCCGGCGCCAGACCGATTATCGTTTCCAGTGTATCTCCGTAATCCTCCGGCGTTTCCTCAGGCAATCCTGCAATCACATCCGCATTAATCATAGAAATTCCTGTGCCGGCGGCCTTGTGAAATGCCTCCCAAATGTCTTCCGGGTCATGGGAACGTCCAATCAGTTCCAGTGTATGTTTTTTCATGGACTGCGGATTGATACTGATTCGTGCGATTCGATGCTCTTTCAGAACCCTGAGCTTTTCTTCCGTAATGGTATCGGGTCTTCCTGCCTCCACAGTAAATTCCTTCGTTCGGGATAAATCTATATTGGCTTCCACTTCCGTCAGCAGTCTGTCCAGCTGATTCGCCGACAGTGTTGTCGGCGTACCGCCTCCGATATATACGGATTCCGGCCAGAGTCCGGTCTCACGCATTCTCCGTCCACAGTAACGGATTTCGGTAAACAACGCATCCAGATACTTTGCAATCTCTTCCGGGCCTTTCTGGTTGGACGGAAAAGAACAATAAAGACACCTTGTTGGACAGAATGGAATCCCGATGTACAGCCCCACCCCTGCATCCGGGGGCGGTCCCAGTACCTGCTGCTGATATTCCCAGGTTTCCAGGAGAAGCTTTATCTTCTCATCAGAGACCAGGTACTCGTTCTTCAGGCATTGGCTTACCTTTTCCCTGCTGCCAAGTTTCTGGTACAGTTCACCGGTCAGTTTCACCGGCCTGACACCAGTTAGAATCCCCCATGGCGGATTCTGCCCGGTCAGCTTCGAAAGCTGGTGGAAGAGTTCTCTTTTGATTTCATTCCGGTCTTTTGATCCGCTTTCATTGATAGTAATCCACGAATCTGAGGCTGCATCCGATACGTTTCCTTCTGATTCAAAATCTGAATCTGTATAAGCCGCAAACTGGTCCGGCGTAAGAAATACCTTGATCAATTCCACATAATCATATTTTTTTTCAATCTGTTTCAGCAGGATTTTAAACAAATGGATTTCCTCTCTTCTCATCTCCTACAGTGGATGCGTCCATATGTCCCGGCAGAAGAACCGTGTCATCCGGCAATTGAAAAACTACATCTTTAATCGAATTGATTAAGATACGGAAATCACCGCCGTAGAAATCGGTTCGGCCGATGGAATAGCGGAAAATCGTATCACCGCTGAAACAGTATCCTGGCGTTCCGGGAATATAAATGCACATGCCGCCTTTCGTATGTCCCGGTGTATGGAAAAAAGTCATATTGATATTACCCACACGCAGGCTTTCCCGGTTTCCAACCCATAAATCCGCATCCACCGCAACAGGTCTTCCGAACATTTCGGCAGAGCCGTTCAGATTTCCATCCATGAGAAGTTCCCGCTCATCCCGGTGTGCGACCACCTTTACAGCGGGGAAATCCCGCCGATATCCCTCCACACCGCCGATATGATCCCCATGGCCGTGTGTCAGGATAATATATTGCAGATTGATGCCGTCTTTCTTTATCTGGTCCGTAATGGCAGAAACATAGCCACCCGGATCCACCATGAAACCTGCCTTCGTTTCTTCATCGTATGCCACGTAGGTGTTCACCTGAATCGGTCCGGTTAAATATCTGCTGATTTTCATGGTATTTCTCCTTAAAACAATTTATTGCTGTCAAGCAGGATGGTCACCGGTCCGTCATTATGGATTCGAACCAGCATATGCGTCTGGAAGATTCCTTCTCCCACATAGATATCCTGCTCCTTCACTTTTTTTACGAAATGATCGTACAGCCGCTTCGCCTGTTCCGGTCTGGCAGCTTTTACGAAATTAGGGCGTCTTCCCTTTCTGGCATCTGCCAGAAGGGTGAACTGAGAAATCACCAGCATCTGACCGCCCACATCCTTTAGAGAGAGGTTCATTTTTTCATCTTCATCCTCGAAGATCCGGAGTCCGACAATCTTATCCGCCAGATATTCCGCATCCTTCTCGGTGTCTGTATCCTCAACTCCCAGAAGAACCACATACCCGCATCCAATGGAACCGGTGATCTGTTCTTCCACTGTGACATCACCTTCTGTCACTCTCTGTACAACTGCTCTCATATCCTTATTCTTTTCTCTTTGTTTTGATTATAGTTTCCTCAGGACTTGGCACGATATACCTGAATTACACCATCAATCAGCCGCAGACTGCGAAGTACCTTCTGCATTTCCTGCGTACTGGAAATGGACAGTGTAATGGTCATATTTACCGTTCCGTCTTTTCCGCTTTTTGCGTTTACACCTGAAAGATGAATATCCATATCCTCACAGGTTTTTGAAATGTCAGAGAGTATCCCCTTCCTGTCATATGTCAGCAAACAGATATCTGCATTATAGGATTTCCCTATTTTCAGGTCTTCCCATTCCACTTCAATAAATCTCTGCTTTTCCTCCGGCGGCAGGGAAACCACATTGGAACAGTCCTTTCTGTGAACGGAAATTCCTCTTCCCTTTGTGATAAACCCTACAATCTCATCTCCCGGCACCGGATTGCAGCATCTGGCCACACGAATCATCAGATTATCGGCGCCTTTGACAATGATACCCGGCGTGTCATTGTCTTTTTTTCCCAGCTGTTTCTGCTGACGCTGTTTCCGGGCTTCGGCAGATTTGATGTCTTCCATGACTTCCTCATTGGATTTCACTTCAGCCTGCTTGTTATCCTCATTATAATAGCTGAACAGCAGATTGCAGAATTTACTCATAAGGGTTCCACCGTTGGAAAGCTGGACGAACCCTTCCTCATTGCTGGCAAAGTTCATGGCCTTCATGGCCTTGTTAATATAGCTTGCTTTGGCACAGAGCTGCGGATCGAATCCTTTTTTTCGGATATATTTATCCAGCATATCCTTTCCTTTATCTACTGTGTCCGACTTATTCTCTCGTTTCAGCCAGTTTCTTATCTTATTTCGTGCATTGGAAGATTTGGCAATTTTCAGCCAGTCTACGCTTGGTCCGCTGGAATTGGCCGAGGTAACGATTTCTACGATATCGCCATTCTGCAGCGTATAATCGATGGTAACCATCTTGCCATTGACCCGGGCGCCTACACACTTACAGCCGATGGCTGAGTGGATTTTGAAGGCAAAATCAAGCGGCGTGGAGCCTGCCGGAAGTTCGATGACATCTCCTTTCGGAGTGAAGACGAAAACTTGTGTTGCAAACAGGTCCATTTTCATGGTCTCCAGAAATTCCTTCGGATCCTTCAGATCTTTCTGCCATTCCAGTGACTGCCGCAGCCATGCCAGCTTCAGGTCGTCAGAAGAATTTTCGGTGTTGGCCTTACCCTCTTTATACTTCCAGTGGGCTGCGATACCATATTCTGCAACTTCATGCATCTCATAGGTTCGAATCTGAATTTCAAAGATTTCACCATGCTCTCCGATTACCGTCGTGTGCAGCGACTGATACATGTTCGGTTTCGGCATGGCAATATAGTCCTTGAACCGTCCGGGGATCGGTTTCCACATGGTATGAACCAGACCCAGTACGGCATAGCAGTCTCTCACATTTTCCACAATGACGCGTACCGCAATCAGGTCGAAGATTTCATCAATCTGCTTTTTCTGGTACTTCATCTTTCTGTAGATACTGTAATAATGCTTTGCTCGTCCATAGATCTCATATTTCAGCTTCATGTCGTCCAGAACTTCCTTCAGCTCCTCGATTACCATATTGATGGTTTCTGAGCGCTGAATTTTCCGGTTCTCCACTTTTTCTTTCAGATCTTTAAATTCTTCCGGATGGAGATACTGCAGTGCAAGGTCTTCCATCTCAAACTTTACCGTGGAAATACCAAGACGACTGGCCAGCGGTGCGTAAATCTCAAGGGTTTCCTTGGATTTTTCCACCTGTTTGGCCGGTGACATGTACTGCATGGTCCGCATGTTGTGCAGGCGGTCAGCAAGCTTGATAATCAGAACACGTATGTCTTTCGACATGGCCAGAAACATCTTGCGAAAGTTTTCCGCCTGCAGCTCTTCTTTTGACTCAAATTTAATGGATCCCAGTTTGGTAACACCGTCGACCAGCAGCGCGATTTCCTCGCTGAAATCATCCACCAGCTCTTCTCTGGTATATTCTGTATCCTCTACTACATCATGCAAAAGCCCACCGACGATGGTCTCTTCATCCATACCCAGCTGGGCCAGAATCAGTGCTACATTAATTGGATGAACAAAATACGGTTCTCCGCTTTTTCTCAGCTGGCCGTTATGCAGGGATTCGGCCTTATCAAAGGCCTTTCCAATCAGTTCGGTGTCGTAATTCGAATTGTATTTCTGTAATTCTTCAAGAAATTCGGCTTTTGTCAACATGCAGCTTTACTCCTATTGATGTAGTAGTTTCGTTTGTTTGAAAAAAAGATCAGTTTCTTATTTCTTTTTCTTTGCCTTCGTGCTCTTCACATACTTGGATTCCTCAGAACCTTTGCACAGATCGTAGTAAATCGGGCTGCAGATGAAGATGGAAGACATACATCCTACGATTACACCAACCATCAGCGGGATGATGAATTCACGAATCGTAGCAGATACCATAATGCACAGCGGAATCATTACGATCAGGGTCGTCAGAGATGTCATAATGGTCCTGTTGAGAGTCTGGTTCAGGCTCTTGTCAATATTCGCTTCGCTGCCGTCTTTCGGGAACATGGTCTTGTTTTCTCTGATTCTGTCAAAGATTACGATGGTATCATTGATAGAATATCCTACCAAGGTCAGAATCGCTGCGATAAACGGATTGTTTACCGTATATCCGAAGATTGCATAGAAGGAAATGACCATAAGTACATCATGAACTACGCCAATGATGGCAGAAGCACCGTAT
>JAEDMR010000133.1 GCA_016302925.1 Bacillota bacterium | reverse complement strand
TTCTTCCGGAAAACGACGTTCATATTCTGCAATCACCTCATCCAGTGCTTCTGTCAGCGGACCGTCACAGACCAGCACAACCTCGGCCGGAGGCAGCGTCTGGCGAAACATACTTTCAAGCGCCGCCCGGAAATATTCCGGTTTTTCTTTTTCATAAACAGACATCAAAACTGAATACTGCTTTTCCATTCTTTTGCTCTCCATTCGGAAGGGAATACGGCCCTATTCCGTCTTCGCCGCAACCTCTCCCTGCTTCTTATAGATCGAATTCGCATCGATGCAGCCTCTCACACTGGACAGCGGATACACGTTGGATTCACGGCCGATGACGGTACCCGGGTTCAGCACGGAGCCGCAGCCCACCTCCACGTTGTCTCCGATGAGAGCGCCCACCTTCTTCCGTCCGGTCTCGATGTCACCGTCTGCCGCGTGGATCTTCACCAGCAGCTTATCGGATTTCACATTGGAGGTGATGGAACCGGCGCCCATATGGGCCTTGTAGCCCAGGATAGAGTCACCCACATAGTTATAGTGGGGAACCTGCACCTTATCGAAAAGAATCACATTTTTCAGCTCGGTGGAGTTTCCAACCACAGCTCCCTCGCCGATCAGCGCGCTGCCGCGGACAAAAGCACAGTGGCGAACCTCGGCGTCCTTTCCTACAATCACCGGGCCGTTTAAGTAAGCGCTGGGGAACACCTTCGCCGTCTTATGTACCCAGATATTCTCGCCCCGCTTCTCGTACTCATTCTCGTCCAGAGAATTGCCCAACTCCACGATAAAATCACTGATGCCGGCCAGCGCCTCCCAGGGGTATTCATATTGGGATAAGTAGTCGGCGGCTAATGTGTGAGTTAAATCATAAAGGGCTGTGATTTTGGTTTCATTTTTTTTCATAATTTAGTACTCCCTATCTGATATATTCAATGATAATTTTACCTATTTTAAACATTTAACTTTCTTTGCCTCATTTATTACGTGTTTAAAATTACCGGTATCTACACTATTCCAAAAAACAGAGATATCAAAATTAGCATTCTTTAATTTTTCAGCCAATCTGCTGTCTTTTATCAAATCATGTTTATAATCACTGTTCGAACGACTTCCGGTCAGTTCTCGTATCCTCTTTTAATCCTTATTTTCCAAAATCCCCACAATATCATATACAAGATCAACACTTGGAGCTACAGAAAATAAATCGTTATCAACCGCATTTCTAAGGGAATCTGTACTTCTCTTTAAGAAATCCGAAGCGTAAATACACGTGAGAGGTTCCTCACAATTGTTCACATTTTTCTTTAAAAAACTGAATGAATGCTTTGGTAATTCTAAATCTAAAATATCCATATTATGTGTAGTAAAAAACAACTGATCATTTCTATGAAGACTTTGAATCATCACAGCTAAAAACGCTTTTTCTATCTCACTATGAATATAAGAGAATTTTTCATCACAATAGTAAAAGCCATTGTCTCCATTGATAATCGAAGCAAGCACTCCCGCAATTGCAATTCCTGCCTTGGTTCCGCTGGAAAGTATGTCAGAATCAATCGTTTTACCCTCCTGCATAATAATAGATTTATTTTCCATGCGAATCACATAAGAATTATCTACCGTATCGATCTTATCTACCTTTAAAATGGCAGGATCCAATGCCTTTAAGGTATATTCCAGAATATGGAGATATAGTTCACCATTTTTAGATGTATGTATCTTATATTGATTTTGGGAATCAGAAGGATATTCAAACAGCCATGACAGCCCTTTTATTTTCTCCAGTTCGACAATATAATTATCTGCCTTTTTTTCCGTCAGCAGTTCTAATTTCTTACAGCAGCTTTCATAACTATCTTTTTTATTAATCTCCACTTTCTTTACTGTAACATCCACATCTGAAGACACATACTTTTCACCCGACTTCGGAGCAATTAACGTATGAATCCGGTACAAAACAAATTCATCCGTAACAAAATCCATCGTAAAAGAAGCTTCCCTTTGCATATTAGAAATGCATTCTGTAATACGCTCAAATTGTTTTTTATCCATAAAATTAAAAACACGCATTAAAAAACGCCCAAAAGATGTTTTTCCGGTTGCATTTGCCCCCATTAATATATTCACCTTTTTATAACGAAAATTCGAACGTCCTTCTAAAAACTCATCTTCTATGCTGGAATCAACAATTTTTTTTGGATATGACATATTCATATGAAAATTTTTAAATAAGAAAAAATTATCTATACGTACATCCATCACAATCATCTTGCGTACCTCCAAGTCTATTTCTGCACTTTTCACGAAGTAATCTCCTCTCATCATACATCAAATATACAAAAAGTTCAATCCTGATCTTTAATGTTCTTGATATCTAATATATGAAAAAAAAGAGAAAGCATGACAATTTTTTCGCAATTGATGCATATAATAAACTTTACTGTCCTTTTTATTTTTGTCCTTTCACCGGCAGCTTCTTATAATTCTGTTCCACTTTTGCAAATGCCCCCCGCAGCCCGCTCAAATTCGCCGTCTGCACCGCCGCGTACGTCCTCCCGGCCACAAACCGCTCCAGCTTCTGCATGTATTCATCGGAGGTGATGGTGCCTTCTGCCACGTAGGTCAGGCCCTTCTCCCAGCTGGCGGTCAGCTCCGGGTTCAGAAGCTGCTTCATGGAGGCATCTACCACCTCATAGATCAGCTCCCCCAGATAGGTTGGGGTTATCACCTGCGTTTTGTTGTTCAGCGACAGGTATTTAATCGTAACCAGCTTCTTCAGGATCTCCGCGCGGGTGGCGCTGGTGCCGATACCGCTGCCCTTGATCTGGGCCCGCAGCTCCTCGTCCTCGATCAGCTGTCCCGCATTTTCCATGGCAAGGATCATGGAACCGGAGGTGTAGCGCTTGGGCGGAGAGGTCTCCCCCTCCTTGATGGTCAGCCGATCCAGAGAAACCTCTGTTCCTTTTTTCAGCTGCTCCAGCATACGGATGAATTCCGGATGGGAGGCGTCAATCGTCTCTGTTTCCGCTGCCGGATCGCCCTTTTTCTTTCCGGGAACCTCGGCCACCTTTAAGTAGCCCTCCTCCTTCAGCACCTTGAAGCTGGCGAAGAAATGCTCCGTTTTACACTGAAGCTCCACCGCATATTTCTGGTAAATGGCCGGCGGATAGAAGATGCTTAAGAAACGGCGCACGATGACCTGATAAATCTTGCTGTTCAGCTCGGAAAGGCTGCGCAGCGCCCCCAGACCCTGTCCGGTGGGGATGATGGCATAATGGTCCGTAATCTGCTTATCATTGACATACCTGGTTTTCGCGATATTTTGATAGCTGCCCCGCTCCAGCGCCTCTCTGGCATAGCCTGCCAGCGGCTCATAATGGGTCAGTCCGCTGATATTTTTATAGATTTCCTTGGCCACCGCGGTGGAAAGCACACGGGCATCGGTTCTGGGGTAGGTCACCAGCTTCTTCTCATACAGCTCCTGCACCGCCTTCAAGGTCTGATCCGGGCTGATCTTGAACATTTTGGAGCAGTCATTCTGAAGCTCCGCCAGGTTGTAGAGCAGCGGCGGATTCCTGGTTTCTTTCTTTTTCTCCAGAGAAATGATTTTGCCGGTAAGGCCTTCTCCCTCTCCCTCCTGCAGGTACCGGATCAGCGCCTCCGCGTCCTTTTTCTCTTTAAAGCCGTTTTCCTTGTAAAGGCAGGGATGCTGATAGTAACGGGAACCGGCCACCGCCCGCCATTCTCCGTCCATGGTGATGCCTTCCGGACCGAAGGTGCCGATAACACGGTAAAATGGTGTCTTGACGAACTCCCGGATCTCCCGCTCCCGCCGCACCACCATGCCCAGCACACAGGTCATGACACGGCCCACGGAAACCACGGTGCGGTCCGTCCGCATCTGATTCGAGATCGCAGGACCGTATTTTAAGGTCAGGGCGCGGGAAAAATTGATGCCCATCAGGTAGTCTTCCTTGGCCCGCAGATAGGCGGAGGCGGCCAGGTTATCATATTCGCTGATATCCTTTGCCTCCCGGATGCCGCGGAGAATCTCTTCCTCGGTCTGGGAATCGATCCAGACGCGCTTCTGCTGTTTTCCCTTTACCCCGGCCATCTGGGCCACCAGGCGATAGATATACTCTCCCTCCCGCCCGGAGTCGGTGCAGACATAGATGGTATCCACATCCGGCCGGTTCAGAAGAGTGCTTACAATCTTATACTGCTTTTCCACAGCTTCAATGACCTGATATTTGAATTCCTTGGGCAGAAAAGGCAGAGTCTGAAGACTCCACCTCTTATATTTGATATCATAGGCCTCGGGATAGCTCATGGTCACCAGATGTCCCACACACCAGGTCACAATGGCTGACTCCGACTCGATATAGCCGTCGGCGGACCGCCCGGTCACCTTCAGTGCGTTGGCAAATTCTCTGGCCACACTTGGTTTTTCTGCGATGTATAAGGATTTTGCCATCCTGTTCCCCACTTTCTATCGATATTCCTATTTTTCCTGTCACTATTTTGTCCGTATTCCCGAATCACTGCACAGCCACTGTCTGCTGTCCGGAAACCGGTTTTTCCTTTTTCTTTGGCGTGTATTCTGCCAGAATCGCCGCCGCAAACATCAGCGCGCACCCCACCAGTCCTCTGAGAGTCATGGGATCGTGCAGGAAGATCACGGAAAAGATCAGGCCAAACACTGCCTCGAAGGAAAGAAGGATCGAGGAGGTTCCCGCATCCAGATATTTCTGCCCTACGGTCTGAAGAAGGAAGCAGAACATGCTGGAAGCCAGTCCCAGATAGAGGATTCCCCCGGTCACCGACCAGTCGCTCAGAACAGCCAGGTTGCAGGGTCCTTCCGTCAGCCCCGCCACAATCCAGGAGAATACGGCAGCCCCCGCCATCTGCATGACCGTCAGGCGAATCGGGTCATAGGTGGCCGTGTAACGGTCCAGAAATACGATGTGCGTCGCAAAACAGATGCCGCAGATTAAGGTCAGGAAATCACCGTAATTAATGGTAAGATCTCCCTTTAAGGATAACAGGGCCAGACCGATAACCGCAATCACCGCCGCAATCAGGTTATTTCTGGTCGGCCGCACCTTATTGAACAGCCAGTGCAGAAACGGCACAATAATCACATATAATGTGGTAATAAACGCATTCTTGCTGGCCGTGGTATATTTCAGTCCGTAGGTCTGGAAATAATAGCTGATAAACAGCAATGCGCCGACCACAAGTCCATAGCCAAACTCCTGCTTCGACATGGTCCGCACCTTCTTCCAGAACAGAATCACCATGCCAATCGCTGCCACCGTAAACCGGTACGCCAGCACATAGGTCGGTGAAATCACATCAATGGAATTCTTCATTACCACAAAGGCGCTGCCCCAGATCACCGTCACCAGAATCAGCCCCGCAGATGCCAGAAGCTTCGTCAGCTTTGTCTTCGATTCAATCTCATTCTTGCTCATAACCAGATGTCCTCAATTCATATTTATCGTTTGATCGTTTTTAAATATCTTCTAAAACAGACTCACGTTTAATGATACCCGACAATAAGCAAAAA
>JAEDMR010000132.1 GCA_016302925.1 Bacillota bacterium | reverse complement strand
AGAAAAACCTCGGCATGGAGGATTTTGTGAATTATATTCAGATCAACAACATCAGCGCCATCAAGAGCCTGGTGGAAGCGGGCTGCGGCATCACCTTCCTGTATGAGAGGGCCGTGGAGAAGGAGTTGGCGTCGGGAAAGCTGAGAAAAGTGGAACTGGAGGATTTTTCGGTGCAGCATGAGTTTGCGTTCATCTGGCGCAAGGGCAGCGTGTTTCAGGAGGAATACCGGAAATTTTTCGCAGCGGCGGAAGCCGGAATCTATGCAGAGAGAGAAAACGCCGGGGAGGAGGAAGAAAGTGCCGGCGAGGAGGGAAAAGTGAGATGATGGAACAGATGAGTCTTTTTGACGACAGAAAAACCAGTGCGCGGCTGGCCAGCCGGCTGCGGCCGGAAGCCCTGGACGAATATGTGGGACAGCAGCACCTGCTGGGGCCCGGGAAATTGCTTCGACAGCTCATCGAGAAGGATCAGATCTCGTCCATGATCTTCTGGGGACCGCCGGGGGTAGGAAAGACCACACTGGCTCGAATCATCGCGAAGCTGACCCGGGCGGATTTCATCGAGTTCAGTGCAGTCACCAGCGGTATCAAGGAGGTGCGTTCCGTCATGGACCGGGCGGAGGAGAGCCGGAAGATGGGCATGCGGACGCTTTTATTTATCGACGAGATCCACCGGTTCAACAAGGCCCAGCAGGATGCATTTCTGCCTTATGTGGAAAAGGGCAGCATCATTCTGGTGGGAGCTACCACCGAAAACCCTTCCTTTGAGATCAATTCGGCGCTTTTGTCCCGATGCAAAGTTTTCGTGCTGAAAGCCCTGGAAGAGGAGGATCTGTGCCGGCTGCTACATCATGCCCTGACCAGCCCCAAGGGTCTTGGCTCTATGCAGGTGGACATGGGGGAGGAAGAAATCGCCGCCGTTGCCAGGTTTGCCAACGGGGACGGCCGGACCGCTTTAAACACGCTGGAAATGGCGGTGCTCAACGGCGAGGTGTCCGGCGACGGAACGGTGCATGTGACAGAAGAGGTGTTGGCCCAGTGCATGAATCGCAGATCGCTGTTATACGATAAGAACGGGGAGGAGCACTATAACCTGATTTCCGCTTTGCATAAGTCCATGCGAAACAGCGATCCGGATGCGGCGGTGTACTGGCTGTGCCGGATGCTGGACGGCGGGGAGGATCCGCTGTATATCGCCCGGCGCTTGATCCGGTTTGCCAGCGAGGATGTGGGGATGGCCGATTCCAATGCCCTGCAGGTGGCGGTGGCAGCCTATCAGGCCTGCCACTTTCTGGGGATGCCGGAGTGTGATGTACATCTGACCCATGCCGTGGTATACTTATCCATGACGGCCAAATCCAATGCGTTGTATATGGCTTGCGAGATGGCCAAGAAGGATGTGCGGACTCTGCCTGCCGAGCCGGTACCGAAGCAGATCTGCAACGCACCGACCAGGCTGATGAAGGAACTGGACTACGGAAAAAATTATGAATATGCCCACGATACGGAAGAAAAACTGACCCGCATGCAGTGCCTGCCTGATTCTCTGGCGGGACGGCGGTATTACCGCCCCGGCGTACAGGGCCGGGAGAAGGCCGTGAAGGAACGGCTGGAACAGATTCTGGCGTGGAAGAAGGGAGACAGATAAAATGGGAAGAAATGAGAACGGAAGAAACGCGACTGGAACACTTGCGCCGGAAAGCAAGAAATGTGGCCAGGAAAGCAAGCAGTGTGGCTCACATCGTGATTTGACGATATACGATTTTGGCAAAATTATCGACCGCCAGGGCACCCTTGCCTGCAAAACGGATCAGATGCCCAAGGGATGCCCGCCGGATTCTGTTTCCGCATGGATCGCAGACATGGACTTCGCTTGTCCCCAGCCTGTGACTAGCGCACTCCATGAGCGGGTGAATCACGGGATTTTCGGCTATACTGTGTTCGAAAGCAAGCCGTATCTGGATGCGGTAACCGGCTGGTTTGCCCGTCGGTTCGGATGGAATATTGATCCTGCACATATCGTGTTCAGTCCTGGGGTGGTGCCGGCCATCTCCGTTCTCGTCCAGGCCCTCACGGAGCCGGGCGACGGCATCGTGATTCAGAAGCCGGTGTACTATCCGTTCATGAGTGCTATTCAGGCCAATGGCCGCAAAGTGGTAAATAATCCGCTGGTCCGCCGGAACCGGGACTGCGAAGATTCGCAGTGCTTCGATTATGTGATGGACTATGCCGGGCTGGAGCAGGCCCTGGCAGATGACAGCGTGAGGGGAATGATCCTCTGCAGTCCGCACAATCCTGCCGGCCGGGTCTGGACCCGCCGGGAGCTGCAGCAGGTGCTGGAGATCTGTCAGCGTCACGGGAAATGGATCATCTGCGATGAAATCCACTGCGACCTGACCCGCACCGGCACCATACATACGCCGCTGCTGAAACTGGCGGAAGAACTCTGCCCTGACTTCTGTGAGAAGATCATCACCTGCACCGCACCGACCAAAACCTTCAATCTGGCCGGACTTTCCATCAGCAATATCATCATCCCGGGCAGGGAATTCCGGCAGAAGTGGGAGAAGACTGCCGTGGACCAGCTGGATCTTTTCATGGGGAACCCCCTGAGCATGACAGCAGCCATGGCAGCCTATGATGACGGGGAAAACTGGCTGGATCAGCTGCGGTCCTACCTGGACGGAAATATCGCTTTCATCCGCCAGTTCGTTCGCGATCATATGCCGGAGGCTGCCGTGGCAGACTGCCAGGGAACCTATCTGGTGTGGATTGACCTGCGGGAATACTGCAGCATGCAGTCCGGAGGCGGAGAACAGAAGCCGGAAGGTGGAAAGCCGGACTACCGGAAGCTGAAGCAGGCCATGCAGCAGGTGGGCCATCTGGCCCTGGATGAAGGATACATTTTCGGTGAAGAGGGGCAGGGCTATGAGCGGATCAATGTGGCTATGCCTCGCAGCCTGGTGGAAGAAGCCATGAAGCGGATGGAAAAAGCCGTCCGGTGGCTGGAGGAAGAACATGAAGGATAACGGGAACATGAACAGTGAAATCCGATCGGACGCCGCGGTGCCGAAAACACCTGCCGGCTCTGCGGTGCTGCCGCTGGACAGCAGCTTTACAGTGGAGGTAACAGGCTGGTACCGTGATAACCGAAGGAATCTGCCATGGCGGCAGGACAAAGATCCTTATCACGTCTGGGTCTCAGAGATCATGCTGCAGCAGACCCGGGTGGAAGCCGTCCGGGACTACTATCAGCGTTTCATGCAGGCGCTGCCCACCATTGAGGCGCTGGCGGAAGCGGAGGAAGAACAGCTGCTGAAGCTCTGGCAGGGGTTGGGTTACTATAACAGGGTCCGCAATCTGCAGAAAGCAGCGCGCCAGATTCTACAAAATCCGTCGGCCGAGGAGGTATCCGTGGATCCATCCGTGACCGGATTCGCTTCGGCCGGTTTTCCCCGTACAATGCCTGAAATTCTGGCACTTCCGGGGATCGGAGAATACACCGCAGGCGCCATCGCGTCCATCTGTTTCGATCAGAGGACACCCGCTGTGGACGGCAATGTGCTTCGGGTCATGGCGCGGCTGACGGAGGAGGAAGGCGATGTAAAATCCACGCCGGTGAAGCGGAGTTTTACGGAACTCCTTGCCGATCTGTATCCCGATACGGACTGCGGGGATTTCACCCAGGGCCTCATAGAGCTGGGGGCTCTGGTGTGCCTGCCCAATGGTCAGCCCCGGTGTGAGATGTGTCCGGTGTCCGGATTTTGCAGGGCGCGTGCAGCTGGTCGTGTCATGGAACTGCCCGTAAAGGCGGAGAAGAAGACACGCCGCCAGGAGCAACGAACCGTCTTTATTTTGTCCTGCGGCGGCCGCCTGGCGGTCCGCCGCCGTCCGAAAGGCAGCCTGCTGGGAAACCTTTACGAGTTCCCGCAGGTTTCCCGGCACCTGACCGCCGGAGCGGCGGTCAGCCAGGCCGAGGCCTGGGGCTGCCACCCGTTGGATGTGACCCGGTCGAAGCAGTATAAGCACATCTTTTCTCACGTGGAATGGGATATGATCGGATACTATATCAATTGCGGCTCGGAAGGCCCGGGAGAGACATTCCGATGGGTCAGCCGGGAGCAGCTGGAAGAGGAGATTCCGCTGCCTTCTGCCTTCCAGCCGTTTTGCCCAGAGTGATTTCCGATGGCGGTTTTCCAAAATGCCCGAAAAGTTTTCAAAAAGAAAACAAAACAGCAGTATTGGAAAACCGGGCGTTTGCCAATGAGACAAAATGTAAAAAAATACAAGTAATAAATGGAAAACCAGTGAGATGAGGAACAAAATCAAGCAAAATTCAATATTATTCCAGCAATGAATAGAGATATATGTAATAAAATGGAATACGGTTTTCCCGAAAGCCCGGAAAGTTTTCAAAAAGAAAACAAAACAGCTATTTTGGAAAACCGGAACTTAGCAAAGAACCGGAACTCAGCAACAACCCGGGATTTCTGAAAAACCATCGGCCCGGTGGTCTGTTTCATTGCAATAAAAGAGTAGGAAAACAAGGAGAAGAAGGAAATGAATGTATTAACCTATGGCTGGCCCATCGCCCTGCTGGTGGTGGCCCATACCGTATACCAGATCAGTGCCAAATCGGTGCCCAGTGGCATGGACCCCTTTGCCGCGGTGTTTTTCAACTATGTGGTTGCGGCGTGCCTGGCGTTTTGCCTTTGGATGATTCTGGGACAGGACAGGAGTCTGACGACGCAGATATCAAAGATGAACTGGGCGCCGGTGACCATGGCCATGGCTATCACTGCGGTGGAAGTGGCCTCGGTTTTCATGTACAAGGTGGGGTGGAACATCAGCATCGGTTCCACGGTGGCCAGCATTTTGACGGCTGTGGCGCTGGCCGCAGTAGGAGTGCTGCTGTATAAAGAAGTGATGACAGCCAATCAGCTGGTGGGCATTGGGATCTGCATTGTGGGCCTCGTGGTGATGAACCGCTGAAGGACGATGAACCGCTGAAGGACGGCGGACGACCACTGAGGAATGGCCAGCGAATCGCTGAGGACCGTGCGGTGAGGATGCTGAGGACCGTGCGGAAGTCTGTCGGTTACCGTTAGTCCGCCGGTTAGGCCAGTCCGCCGGCTCCGTCAGCCCGCCGGCTCGGACTTTACCCGGTTCACCAGCCAGATGCCTAAGCAGACCAGCAGCAGTGAGAGGACTGTGGTCATGGAGAACATGCCTTTCTCGTGGAGCAGGATGGTGGACAGAATCACCCCGAACACCGGAATCAGAAAATTGAAGACTGCGATTCGGGAGACCGGATTTTGCGAAAGGAGCAGGCTCCAGAGGGTGTAGGCCACCGCCGACACAAAAGCCAGATAAAAAAGAATCGCAAACCCCGGCCAGCAGGGATTTGGCAGCCGGCCGCCGCCCAGAATGCCCACCAGAAGCAGAAACAGTCCGCCAGTCAGGAACTGCCAGCCGCTGAGCATCACCGGGTTTTCACTCTGCGAAAAATGATGGATCAGCACCGCAGAAACGGAACCGGAAATGGCAGAAAGCAGGACGAAGCCCTCGCCCAGAAAGGACATATCCAGGACCATGCCGCCGGACGCACCGGCAGCGCCGGCCGAACCG
>JAEDMR010000131.1 GCA_016302925.1 Bacillota bacterium | reverse complement strand
GCATGATATACGGTACCAATTCATACATTGCATCGTTGGTCTTGACACGGTAACCGTCTGCTCTATACATAAATAATCTCCTGTTCCGGAGTCTGATATTGAAATAATATCACATTCCTGCTAAGAAAGTGTTAACGTTACTATTATTATTCTACAATAATCTTACACAAATTGCAAGGTGTCAGGCGGAATTCTTGCCTGACAGTCCAATTTATGGTATACTGAAAGGCAATGAAAGAAAGGTGAGGGTGCTCCGATGAAATACCAGCTGATCAAGAAAGATGCATATAAAACCAGCCGCTGGACCGGCGGAGAAACGAGGGAAATGGCCATCTGGCCGGCCGGCAGCCGATACCTGGAACGGAACTTTGTCTGGCGTCTGTCCTCTGCCACCGTGGAGCAGGAGGAAAGCGATTTTTCCAGTCTGCCCGATTACGACCGGGTCCTCATGGTGCTGGAAGGCGAGGTGGTGCTGAGCCACGAAGGACAGCGGGTGGCCAGGCTGAAGGCCCTGGAGCAGGACCGGTTCGACGGAGCATATAAGACCCACAGCTTTGGCAGGATCACCGACTACAACCTGATGGTCCGCAAAGGGAACGAAGGCTATCTGGATCTTCTGTACCCGGCGGAAACGGCAGCGCAATGCGGACCGACTCAGCCGACCGAAAAGCCGCTGGCAGTCCACGCTTTGTTCTGTCAGGAAGGATATTTCGTGGCAGGCATGGGCGGAAAGACGGTCATGGCATCACCGGGCGAGCTTCTGGTCATGGAATTCGGGGAAGGCGAGCAGCCGGCCTATACGATTATGGGCGAGGGCACGGTGATTCGGGCCCAGGTGTACTTCGACGAGATGAAGGGACAGCTGGCCGCCGAGGAGATTCCTCCCGAAAAAGCAACTTTTGATGATTTCAAAGCCTGCGTGTACCTGGCCAACGTCCAGTTCCGCGCCGCCAAATACATTCTCCCGAGCCTGAAACGGACCTGGTTCGATCAGGCCCTTTCGAAAGCCATCCGGAAGGTGGAAAAGCTTTATCTCACCGCTGCAGCCTTCCTCCTAGGGGCCCTGGCAATCTGCATACCGATGGCACTGACCGCAGAAGTCTGGCAGGTGTTTGCCGCCCTGGCGGTCTGGACGCTGCTGGATGTTTTCGTGGTGTCCCCGCTGATCTATCTGCCGTTTATGCCGAAGCCGGTTCGGAAACACATCAAGGATGTGGACAAGCTGACCCCGTATGAGCAGAAGGTGCGGGAGGAAGAGATGAAATCCAACCCGCAGCTGGAAAAACTCCTGAAAAAATACAAGAACAGCGGCCGCAATCTGCCGCAATAAATAAGCCCAACCCACCCGCCTGGAGCGTTTTCGGAAAGAATCTGAACTTTTTTCGCAAAATATTTTCTCCCGGCGGGATTTTTTTCGTCCGAGCAGGGTATTATGGGTGAAAGTGCTTTCAGAGAGAAGAGGTATTGCAGATGAAAAACGAAATAGAGTTTACCGCTCTGGCCGAAACATACATGGATATGATCTACCGGATCGCCCTGCACGTGGTACAGCGCCCGGAGGATGCGGAAGATGTGACACAGAATGTTTTGCTCCGTCTGTACCGCTCCGGACCGGAATTCGACAGTACGGATCACGCACGGCACTGGCTGGTCCGGGTGACGGTCAACGAGGCCAAACGCCTGGTCACCCTGCCCCACCGGAAACGGGAAACGGGCATGGAAGACATGGCGGCGGAAATCGCAGCGGAAAGCTTTCCGGGCGCAGACAGCCTGCACCGGGAGCTGTTTCAGGCGGTAATGGATCTGCCGGTGAAATACCGCCTGCCCATGTATCTGTACTATTATGAAGGCTATGCAGTCCGGGAAATCGCGGAAATCACAGGAAGCCGCCTGTCTACCGTGCAGACCCGGCTGGCCAGAGGACGGGAGAAACTGAAGCATGTATTGGGGGAGGAATGGAAATGAAGACGGAAGAAAGTAAAATGAAAGAAATGTACAGAGAGACCTTTACCCGGGTGCACACACCGGAAGGGGTGCGAAGCCGGATTCTGAATACGGATGTGGATGCTGCGGCAGCCGAAAGCCATGGAGCTGGCACGGAAAGAAGCCGGGGACGGCGCACAGGAGGACGGCGCAGATTTTCCATGGTGATGGCAGCCTGCCTGCTGGTGGTGCTGGTCAGCGGAACCGCCCTGGCAGTATCCAGCGGCGACGGGCTGAAAAACTGGTTTGAAGCCAGCTGGAAATCCTGGAACAATCAGGAACTTGGGGAAGAACAGACGGCCATGATTGACAGTCTGACCACGCCGCTGGGTGTGAGCCAGACCGTGGGCGATGTGACCGTGACTGCAGACTCCATCGCCTACAGCGACGGATACTTCTGGATCATGCTCTATGCAGAAGGGGTAAAGATGGATCCGGATGAGGCATACGGGTTTGCCAAAAACCAGATGGAGATCCAGTCGGAGACGATCGAAGATCTGTCCTGGGGATGGGGCAGCATCACAGATACTTCCGGAAATGAAAACAGAGCAAGAATCCTCATTGACGGCCAGCTCAACCCGGATCTGCTGCAGCAGGTTTCCGGCCAGGAAGCGGTATTTACCCTGAAGATGACGGATTTCATGGAACACCCGACGGATGCAGATAAGAAGAAGCTGCTGCAGGAGGGCGACTGGACCCTGGAATTTACCGTACCGCTGACGGAAACGGGAAAGACCCTGACACCGGATGATTTCGACAGTGAATTCACCGTGCCGAACAGCATGGGCAGCGCCGTTGTTCACATTTCAGATATGGAAATCAATTCCGTAGGCATTCGCTACATCGTAAGCAGTGATCTGGAAGCAGAAAATGTCCACGGTGAAATGCCGACCGCCATTCTGAAAAACGGCGGACAGGTGAGCATCACCGGCGGCTCCGGCGAAGAGCAGGAAGACGGCAGCTGGCTCATGCGCTACCAGTGGTCCATGCCGTTGGATGTGGATCAGATTGCAGCCATCCGTCTGGGAAGCACTGCGGTAGACAGCACGGCAAGCAGGTAAAGAGCCGGCGAGCGTGCAGCAGATGAAGAGCAACCTGTTCCTGTCATTTCAGGGGATCAGGTTGCTTTTTGACGTTATTTACAGAATATGGGTCAACCCGAATTTCAGATAAAGTCCATCCAGGTTGACATGCCCGTCGACTCCTGATGCTAAATCGCCTTCAGGAATGCCATCACATCCTCCTCCGTGGTGCCCCAGCAGGTAACCAGACGGATGACTGAGTTGTTTTCATCATACGGACACCAGGTGTAGAAGAAAAAGTCCTTCTCCAGTTCCGCAATCTGATCGTTCGGCATGATGACGAAGACCTGATTGGTCTGATGCGGCAGCCACAGCTTGTAGCCTGCACCGGTGACGCCGGCAGCCAGCTTGATAGCTAGGTCGTTTTCATGACGGGACAGCTGGTAGTACAGGGAATCTTTCCCGCCTTCGAAGAGGGCTTTCAGCTGCACCGGGATCAGACGGCCCTTAGCCAGCAGACCGCACTGCCGTTTGATCATGTAGCGGAAGTGATCGTCGAATTTCTCCGGATGAACCACAACCAGGGCTTCTCCGAACAGGGCGCCGATCTTGGTGCCGCCGATATAGAAGGCATCCACCAGGTCCGCAATTTCTGTGATTTCCAGATCATTGGTCGGCCAGGTCAGGGCAGTTCCCAGACGGGCGCCGTCCATGTATAAGGTCAGATCGTGTTTCCGGCAGCACTGACTCAGTGCCGTAAGCTCCGCTTTCGTGTAGACGCCGCCGTTTTCGGTCGGGTGGGTGATGTAGACCATTTTCGGAATGACCGTATGCTCATCCTCGTGATGCAGAAGACAGGTTTCGATGTCCGATGGCCGCAGCTTCCCGTCCGGCGTCGGCATGCCGAAGGTCCGGTGGCCGTTGGCTTCGATGGATCCGGTTTCATGGACATAGATGTGGCCGGTAGACGGTGCAATGACCCCTTCGTACGGTTTGAGACCCGCAGAAATAGTGGTGGTATTGGCCGGTGTACCGCCGACGAAATAGTAAATATCCGCATCCGGCTTGCCCACCCACCGGCGGATCATCTCGCTGCAGTCATCGCTGAACCGGTCCAGGCAGTACCCGTCGGTGTGCTCCATGTTGGTGTCCATCAGAGCCTGCATGATCTTCGGGTGTGCACCCAGGCTGTAATCACTTCTGAAATAAATCATGGTTTTTCCCTCCCAAAATATACATACTATGGCTTTATTCTACTCTATTGCACGCACTTTTGCAACGAGAATCACCCGGGACGGAACAAAATCCATCCGCCGGGCAGATTTTGCGAAGAAAAACAAAAACGGCCGCCCGGGCCGTTATTTTTCTCTGACGCATCTTCCGGCTTCCCGGGAGTGCTGGTACTTCTCTTTCGTGGCCATACCGCCCCGCAGATGCCGTTCAGCCTTGTTGCTTTCCAGGACCTCCTTCACCTCGGCGGCAAGGCCCGGATTCAGTTCAAGGAGCCGCTCCGTGACATCTTTATGGACGGTGGACTTGCTGACCCGGAATTTTCTGGCGGCGGCCCGCACCGTGGAGTTGGTGGTAATGATGTAGTGTGCTAACTCTAACACTCTTTCTTCTATGTAATCCTTCATTGGCAGACACACACTCCTTGCTCTTAGTTACCATAATATATGCCGGGAAAAAAGAAATATGATGCCCGGAAAAGGAAAAAAGCCGGGAAAAGGCTGCAGATACACGAATATAATTGTAGATTCTGTAAACACTGAAATGGCAGGTCCACATAACCAACATTCGAATAGTACAAATTGTCAGTAAAAACATCGAACCTATTGTTTCCATGGGAGAGGAACTTGCACACACATATTATATATTCGGGGGCTTGCAAATCCTCCGATAAAATGATAGAATAAAAACGAAGTTCATAGGAAGGCATTTATGTTCTCCGGGCGGCATGAAGCGAGCCGAGGCCGGAGCTAAGATGGAAGCAGGTCAGAATCCTGCACGGTCCCGCCACTGTATTGAAGGAGTTTTGCTCAGTATGCCACTGCACCTCTGACCGATATAAGAGGACAGAAGATGGGTGTGGGAAGGTGAGTAAAGCGTTGATCGCTGAGTCAGGAGACATGCATAATTAGCTAAAAAGTTCCTTGTGTCGGTGAGCACTTGCGAATATTTTTGTTGCAGTAAAAACGGGCTGCAGCCGGTAGGTCAGATTATGGCCTGCGGGGCTGCGGTCTTTTTAATTTTCTCCTTAAATGACGATTTACATAATTAACGTTCAGAGGTCGCAGCCCGAATGGACTCTTTTTATCCTTACGGGCAGCCGATGGTTATATGAATATAAGGTATAGCCTGAGGCTGCTCCACTCCAAAATACGAAAACAAAAGCTAACCGGAGGAACAAAATGAGAATAGACGATAATTTCGCAGAAGGCTTCGACCTTGTGAAGGCCATGGAAAGATTCAGAGACAACCCCACGGAGCAAGGAAAGAGGCAGTTTTTTAAAGAACTGAAGGATGCGCAGCTTCTCGTGCCATACCAGGGAGATACCATGAACGTGGCAGCATTACATAACTCTGCAGGCGAAATACTCCTTCCGGCATTTACATCACCATACG
>JAEDMR010000130.1 GCA_016302925.1 Bacillota bacterium | reverse complement strand
GAAGAATATTATGTTATGTTATGGAAAGGAGATCAACATGAAAAGAAGAATGCGTGTGATCACACTGACTGTGATTCTGGCACTGGTTCTGTCCACTGCCGGAGCTTTCGCCTGCACAGGGATGTATGTAGGTAAGGATGTCAGTGCAGAAGGAACAACCGTTATTGCGCGAAGTGAGGACCAGGGAAGCGGTTCCTACAACAAGATGTTCCTGGTACAGCCGAGAGTGACGAAGGCCGGACGGTACTTTGTCGATGACGGGGAAGACCAGAACGGATTCAAAGTGCCGCTGCCGAAGACGACATATAAGTACACCTATGTGCCGGATGCAACCGATGCAGGTGACGGTATGTATCCTGCCAGCTGCACCAATGAATACGGTCTGGCTGTGATTGGTACTGTATCCACCGGCGTGAAACCGGAGTACGAGGCACTGGATCCTGTGATGGAGACCGGAACAGGTCTGCGTGAAGCGATTTTGCCGGGTCTGATTGCCTGCCAGTGCAAAACAGCACGGGGTGCTGTGGAAAAGCTGGGTGAGCTGGTTGACACCTACGGTTCAGAAGAATGGAATACCCTGTTCTTCGCGGATCAGAAGGAAGCCTGGATCTTTGAAATTTATGGAGGACATACTTACGCTGCCATGAAGATGCCGACCGATAAGGTAGCTGTATTCGGAAATCAGATCATGATCGACTGGGTTGACCCGCAGGACACCGAGAACTTCTTTTTCTCCAAGAACCTGTTTGAAACCATCGACAAGGCCGGCGGTGCCGTGAAGGATGCGCAGGGCAGATACAATCTGGTGGAATCTATCGATACGGCAGAGAGAAGTGAATACTCCAACATGCGTACCTGGAGAGGCCATCAGGTGCTGGCACCTTCCTCTGTAGGAACCTACAGCGATAAGGAATTTTATGAACTGTTCTATACGCCGGATCAGAAAGTATCCGTCATCGATCTGATGCAGCTTTACGGGGACCGGTACGAAGGAACTGAATTTGACATGATGAAGGCGGAGAACGCAGCCAGACGCGCTATCGGTGTGACTCGCCAGTCTGATGTACATATCATTCAGGTGAATGAAAATCTGCCGGCAGATACCTGCATGCTGCAGTGGCTGTCCATGGGTAATGCAGAGCACGCTGTATTTGTTCCTGCATTCAGCGGCATTACGGATACCTACGATGCATATAAGGTAGATCTGAACCAGTACAGCGACAAGAGCATGTACTATGCATGCAAGCGGATCTGCGGCATCGCAGAGATGGATCGTGCGTTCCTGTCCCAGGGCGTGAAGGACTACAACCTGCTGCAGGAAAAGATCATGCTGAAGAATATGCAGAGCGAGATCGCAAAGATCAGCAAGAAATACAAGGAAAGCAAGAAGGCAGGAAGAGCTTACGTTACTGCACTGGCAAACAAGAATGCGAAAGAGCAGTATCTGGGCACCACCAATCTGTATAACAATCTGCTGCTGACTGCAGTGGACAATGTAAATGACCGCACAAACAATGCAAGAAAACACACCTTTGTGGCAGACACGAAGATGACCCAGGCGGCAAACTTCTATGGATACACGGTAACAAAGAAGACCACAAAAGCCGGCAAAGTTTATACCCTGAAGGGTGCTGACAAGACATTCAAGGTAACACTGGGCCAGACAGAGTATACCGTAACGGAAAACGGCAAGACAACGACTGCAGAGATGTCCAAGGCACCTTATGTATATGGCGGCTACGTTTACGCTCCGATGGATTTCCTTGAGAGCCTGTAATCTGCAGGATACATTGAACGGAAGTAAATAGATGTACCACGAAAACCCCAGAATGATAACTGGGGTTTTCGCTTGTGTTAAAACCGGAAGATTGACAGAAATCCATTGAATCTTCTGAATTTTCAGTGTATAATGTCAAAAGGGTACATGTTATAAGATATGTAACAGAATACGTATAAGGAGACTTTTTGTTATGGGTAAAGGAAATACTGTAAAATTCTCCACCCGGTGGGGATTTATTCTCGCTGCGGTTGGATCGGCGGTGGGTATGGCCAATGTCTGGGGCTTTCCTGCGAAGATGGGTGCAAACGGCGGAAGTGCCTTCCTGGTGGCATATCTGATCTTCGTTGCACTGTTCAGTGCAGTGGGACTTGCCGCTGAATATGCGGTGGGACGCAGGGCCAGAACCGGAACCCTGGGCGCATATCGTGCAGCTTGGGAAACGCGCAGCCGGAACCTTGGAACTGCAGGCGGGCTGGTTGGATGGCTTCCGCTGGCAGGATCCATGTGTATCGCCATCGGATACGCAGTGATCATCTCTTATGTGCTGAAGGCTTTCTGGAATTCCATTACGGGCAACCTGATGGAAGTGGATACGGAAGCATGGTTCGGCACATTTTCCACTACGGAGTATTCCGTGGTGCCGTTTCATATCATTATTGTGGTGGGAACACTGCTGACCCTGTTTCTGGGTGCGAAGAGCATCGAAAAAACCAATAAGATTATGATGCCGGTCTTCTTTATCATTTTCGTTGTGCTGGCAATCCGGGTATCCATGCTGCCGGGGGCAGCGGAAGGGTATCGCTTTATGTTCACACCGGACTGGGAGGCTCTGAAAAATCCGATGGTCTGGGTATGGGCCATGGGTCAGGCTTTCTTCTCTCTTTCGGTTACCGGAAGCGGCATGATCGTGTACGGTGCTTATCTGGAAGACAGTGAAGATGTGGTTTATGTGGCGGTGCGGACTGCAATCTGTGATACTATCGCTGCCATGGTGGCGGCCCTGGTTATCATTCCTGCCTGCTTCGCTTATGGACTGGATGTAGGTGCTGGTCCGTCCCTGCTGTTTGTCACCCTGCCGAGGATCCTGCAGGATATCCCATTCGGCCAGGCGTTTGCGGTGATTCTGTACACGGCTATGATTTTTGCCGGTGTCAGCTCTTTGCAAAATATGTTCGAAGCGGTGGGTGAATCTCTGCTGCACCGTTTCCCGAAACTGAGCCGGAATCTGGTGCTGGTGCTTCTGGGTGTGATTTGTCTGGGATTCGGTCTGCAGATGGAACCGATCTTCAACTGGGGACCTTGGATGGATATCGTGTCAATCTACATTATTCCGCTGGGAGCAACCATCGGTGCAATTTCCTGGTTCTGGATCATGAAGAAGGATGATCTGCTGGATGAGATTAATAAAAACGCATCCAGAATTCACGGCAGTCTGTGGTACAGTGCAGGAAAATTCCTGTATGTGCCATGTGCGGTGATTCTGTGCTGTGTTGCACTGTTTATGAAGGTGGCGTTCTGATTTTTCTTGACCTGCCGCTCCAAAAATGGTATAGTAGATGAAGTGAAATATTGCCCTTAAAAAGCTTCGTCTGGCATGGTTTGGGTCCTGCGCAATGGGATGCCGTGAACCTTGTCAGGTCCGGAAGGAAGCAGCAATAAGCGGAAGTTCTTATGTGCCGCAGACTAGCCTTCTCCAACGCCTGCGAAGCTTTTTAAGGGCAATTGTCTTATCTTGGTATAAACGCAGAAAGACTGTAAGGGGAGAGCCAATGTATACCGCACTTTATCGTGCCCAGAGGCCGGAGGTTTTCAGTGAGATCCTCGGGCAGGAGCATATCGTAAAAATTCTCAAATATCAGATTGCCACAGATACGGTCAGTCATGCCTATCTCTTTTGCGGTACCCGGGGAACAGGAAAAACCACCACGGCCCGGATCCTGGCCAAGGCGGTCAACTGCCTGGGAACGACAGGTGACGGGAATTTTGAAGAGGGTGACGAAAGGCCGTGCGGCCACTGCGCCAACTGCGAGGCGATAAAAAAAGGAACATTTATGGATGTCATCGAAATCGATGCGGCATCCAACAACGGCGTGGACAGCATCCGGGAACTGCGGGAAAGTGTCAAGTATCCGCCGGCGGCAGGAAAGAAAAAGGTCTATATCATCGACGAAGTGCATATGCTTTCGACAGGTGCATTCAATGCCCTGCTGAAGACGCTGGAGGAACCGCCGGAGAATGTCATGTTCATTCTGGCTACCACGGAGCCGCAGAAGCTGCCGGCTACCATTCTGTCCAGGTGTATGCGTCTGGATTTCAAGCGGGTACCGCTGCAGACGCTGGCAGACGGCATGCGAAAGATCTGTGCGGAGAAAGGCATCGGGATCACGGACAGTGCAGTGCGGCTGCTGGCAAACAGTGCAGACGGTTCTGTGCGGGATGGTCTCAGTATTCTGGATCAGGTCATTGCGGCAGGGGACAAACAGATCGACCGGGAGAAGGTACTGGAATACATCGGAACCGCAGGGGAAGACTTCTTCATCGAACTGACGGATCTGGTGGCAGTGCATAATGTGGCAGAAGCGCTGGTTCTGTTGGACCGGGCACTGGCCGACGGGAAGGATGTCAAGCAGCTGATGAAGGACTGGACAGCCCATTACCGCAGTCTTCTCATCACGAAATTTATCAAAAATCCAGAGGACATGCTGAACATGTCCGCAGAGAATATAGAAAGAATCCGGCAGCAGAGCCGGCAGATTTCTCTGGAAGAAATTAATGATGCCATACTGCGGCTTTCGAAGACGATACAGGATGCCAGATGGTCCACCCAGCCGCGGATCCTTCTGGAGCTGGCCATCGTTGCCATCGCAACGAACCTGATCGATGAGGAAAAGCTCACATCGAGGAGTGTATCCGTTTCCGCACCAGCTTCAGTACCGGCAGCACCGGTGCAGGAAACTGTGCAGCTGGCAGAGCAGACTCCGACGGTGCCGACGTCGATAACGGCGACAGCCCCACCGCCTTCGGTACAGAGCCGGGAAAGTCAGCCGACAGCTGCCCCTTCATCGGACAAGGCCGCTGCAATTCCGGATCAGACGCCGACTATGAGCCAGGCACAGATGGATGACCTGTGGCACCAGATCTTCGAGGAAGGGGAAGGCAGTGCCAGCAGCTTTAACCTGATCCGCAGCGGTACCACCCTGGGTAATGTGGGAGAAAGCCAGTTTACAGTTCTGGCGAAAACAGGATTCGCCCAGCGGTACGCAGAGAAGATGCGGCCGGAGCTGGAGCATCTGATGGAGCGGCATCTGGGACGCCATCTGAAAATGATCTGCCGGAGAGAATCCGAAGAGCAGAAACAGGAAGCAGATTGCCAGTTTGAGAACCTGGCGAAGATGGTCGGTGAAACGCTGGGAATCCATGTGGAAATCGAATAACCAAATGAAATATTAAGAATAAAATATAAGAGAATTACGGAGGAAAAGAACGATGGGAAAAGGAATGAGAGCAGGAAAGAAGCCATCCATGGGCGGCGGCAGCATGCAGAAGCAGCTGCAGCAGATGCAGGCGATGCAGAGAAAGATGGAAGCACTGCAGGCGGAAATTGAAGAAAAAGAAATGACAACCACTGCAGGAGGCGGTGCAGTGACGGTAACGATCAACGGAAAGAAGGAAATTACAGATTTACAGCTGAAGCCGGAAATCGTAGATCCGGAGGATATTGAAATGCTGCAGGACCTGATCATGGTCGCTGTCAATGAAGGCATCCGCCAGATCGAAGAAATGTCCAACGCAGAGATGAGCAAGCTCACCGGCGGACTGGGAATCCCGGGACTGTAAGATATGAGACAGTATCCGAAACCACTGGAAATCCTGATCAATGAATTGT
>JAEDMR010000129.1 GCA_016302925.1 Bacillota bacterium | reverse complement strand
GCTGCGAAGCAGAAAATAGAATTACATGGAGAAAAGCCATTATCATGGCTTTTCTGCCGTGGATGGAATGAAGAACAATTCGAAACCCCAAGGTACCCGCATAGAAATGAGCTCGATGCACTTTCAACCGAGTACCCGATCATCATGGTCCGGGTCTGCGGACACATTGCGGTAAGCAATACCTGTGGCCTGGAAAAACTGAAGCAGATTCCCAACTTTTCAGAAATTGCCAAAGACGTGGATTTTGAGACGGGCTTGCTGAAAGAAAATGCGGTACAGTTCTATCATTCAATTCTTGATGCGCCATCGCAGGAAGAAATCGAAGAATACATCCTTTACGGAAACCAGAAATTAAACGAAGCAGGGATTACAGGAATTCAATCCGATGACCTGGCGTCGCTCCCCGGTAAAAAATGGAGAAGAATTCTGGATGCTTTTCAGAACCTGGACCGGGAAGGTAAACTGACCGTCCGTATCTATGAGCAGTGCCTGTTCGAGAGGACAGAAGATGGAAAGGCATTTATCCGGGAAGGATTCCGGGGCAGTTTCTTTACCATAGGGCCGCTTAAAATGCTGCAGGACGGTTCCCTCGGGGCGAAAACAGCTGCTCTGGAGGAGCCTTACGCCGACGACAATGAAAACCGTGGAATGATCATTTATGAACAGGACGAACTGGATGATATCATCGACTTCTGTGACCGTCATGAAATGCAGACGGCAATTCACTGTATCGGAGATCGTGCCATGAATATGGTAATCGATGCAATCGAAAAATCATCGAACAGAAAGAACAATCCGAAAGGAAGGCACGGCATTGTGCATGCACAGATTACAAACCGGAACATTCTGAAAAAAATGGCGCAACAGGATATTCTTGCCTATATTCAGCCTGTATTTGTGGATCTGGACATGGATGTGGTGGAATCCAGAATCGGTTCGGAACGGATGGACGGTGTCTATGCCTGGAAAACCATGCTTGATCTTGGAATCCATACCATGGGTGGTTCGGATGCACCGGTTGTTGGCTTTGATATTATGGAAAATATTTATTTCGCTGTTACAAGGAAAAATGCAAAAGGTCAGCCGGAAGATGGGTGGATTCCGTCAGAAAAGCTTTCGGTGGATGAAGCAGTGAAGCTGTTTACCAAATATCCGGCCTACGGGTCTTTCACAGAAGAAGAAAACGGAACCATTGAACTGGGAAAGAACGCGGATTTGGTGGTACTGCATGAAAATATATATGAAGTGGAGCCTGAACATATCAAAGATATCAAAATCGATATGACCGTGTCTGGTGGCAGAATCGTATTTGAAAGAAAAGAATAACGGAACAGGTGTTGTCGCATTAACGAGCTTTCACCGTTAGGGCGGCAGCACCTGTTTCTTTTTTCATGTATCTTATTCCACCAGACCGTTCTTTTTCAGTGTATCATAGAGCAGATACTGTGTCTTATTCGTCGGCGGGCAGAGAGGCAGGCGATATTCCATTTCGCACAGTCCCATCATACTCATAGCCGCTTTCAGAGGAACCGGATTGACCTCGGTGAAAATCGCATCGATCAGCGGTTTCATCGCAATCTGTTCAGCGGCAGCGCCGGCGGTGTCTCCGGACAGCCAGCTGCGGATCATGGAGGAGAACCGTCCCGGTATCAAGTTGGATACAGTGGAAATGCAGCCGGCTCCGCCCAGAGAAAGAAACGGTATGGTCAGGTCATCATTTCCGGCATAAATCTGAAAATCATCACAGATGTATTGAGCCATGGCGCAGACCTGACCCATGTTTCCGCTGGCTTCCTTGATCCCGGCGATACCCGGATGCCTGCTCAGGACTTTCACCACGGATGGAGAAATGTTGACACCGGTTCTGGATGGGACGGAATAAAGAATCATGGGAACACTTACGTTATCTGCAATTTTTTCGTAATGGGCGATCATTCCGCTTTCCGTACATTTGTTGTAATATGGAGTGACTACCAGAATCCCGTCGGCTCCGGCAGCTTCAACCTCTCTGGACAGATCCAGTGTAAAGCGGGTGTTGTTGCTGCCGGTACCGGCCAGTACCGGCACTCTGCCTTTTACCAGGTCTGCCACAAACCGGGTCAGCTGGACGCGTTCTTTTCCGGAAAGGGTAGAGGCTTCTCCTGTGGTGCCGCAGACCACCAGTGCGTCTACACCTTCTTTGATCTGCCATTCCACCAGTTTGCCCATTGTCACGTAATCAATTTTTCCGCCCCGGAAGGGAGTCACCAGTGCGGTTGCTGTACCAGTAAAAATAGCCATCGTTTCACCACCTTTCAAAATATTATATTCCGATGAGTGGATTTTGTTGAAAAACCAATGGAAAAGTGATACAATAAATTGTTAAAGACACGAAGATTATGAACGAGAGGAGCTTGAAAAGAGATGTCAGAAAAATTAAGAGTAGGTATTCTGGGCGGAACCGGTATGGTCGGTCAGAGATTTATTTCATTGCTTGCAGATCACCCATGGTTTGAGGTTGTGACCATCGCTGCCAGTGCAAGAAGTGAAGGTCAGACCTATGAGGAAGCGGTTGCGGGCAGATGGAAGATGGATACACCGATTCCGGAAGCAGTAAAGGGCATCCGTGTTATGAATGTCAATGATGTGGAGAAGGTTGCCGCAACCGTTGACTTCGTTTTCAGCGCCGTAGATATGACGAAAGAAGAAATCAAAGCCATCGAAGAAGCTTACGCGAAGACGGAAACTCCGGTGGTATCCAATAACAGTGCACATCGCTGGACACCGGACGTGCCGATGGTCATTCCTGAAATCAATCCGGAGCATTTCCATGTCATCGAAGCGCAGAAGAAGCGTCTGGGCACCACCCGCGGCTTCATCGCTGTGAAGCCGAATTGTTCCATCCAGAGCTATGTGCCTGCACTGAACGCCTGGAAGGAATTCGAACCATACGAGTGCGTGATTACCACATATCAGGCGATTTCCGGCGCAGGCAAGGACTTCAAGGCATGGCCGGAAATGGTGGAGAATATCATCCCGTACATAGGCGGAGAGGAAGAAAAGAGTGAACAAGAACCGCTGCGGATCTGGGGTCATGTGGATGAAGAAGCCGGTGTGATCGTTAAGGCAGAAGAGCCTGTCATCACCTGCCAGTGTCTCCGCGTGCCGGTACTGAACGGTCATACTGCAGCCGCTTTCGTAAAGTTCAGAAAGAAACCGACGAAGGAGCAGCTCATTGAAAAGCTGGAAAGCTACAGAGGCTTCCCGCAGGACGAAAAACTTCCGATGGCACCGGAACAGTTCATCAAGTACTTTGAAGAAGATAACCGTCCGCAGGTAAAGGCTGACGTGGAGAGAGATAAGGGAATGGGCATCTCCATCGGTCGTCTCAGAGAAGATACCGTATATGATTATAAATTTGTCGGACTTTCGCATAATACCATCAGAGGGGCTGCCGGCGGCGCCATTCTCTGTGCGGAGACCCTGAAAGCCAAAGGGTATATTACAAAGAAATAACAGGAAGGCGGCAGACGGAGTCCTGTGCAGGGCCTCATTTCTGCCGCCTGCCATTCTGTGCGTAGAAAGGAAAGAGATTATGACATATTTTGAAGCGGTCATTCTGGGCCTGGTACAGGGCCTGGCGGAATTTCTGCCTGTCAGCAGTTCCGGGCATCTGGCACTGCTGCAGCAGTTTTTCGGTATCGATGAAAATAAAGTGCTGCTGTTTGCTGTCATGCTTCATGTGGGAACACTGATTTCGGTGTTCATCGTGTACTGGAAGGATATCTGGGAGCTGATTGTGGAACTCTGCCTGACCATAAAGGATCTTTGCACCGGAAAAGGTCTTCGCCTGGAGGAGCGGCCGGTAAGAAAGCTTGGCGTGCTGATTATCATAGCGACGATTCCGACGGGCATTATCGGTGTATTGGGCGGGGATTTCTTCGATTCTCTGTACACATCCATTGTTCCGATTGGTATCGGTCTGATTATCACAGGCTTTCTCCTAGTCATGGCAGAACGGATGGGAAGTTCCAGCAGGGGACTGGAGAAGATGAACTTCCGCAATGCATTTTTCATCGGGTTAGTGCAGGGGATCGCTATCTGTCCAGGCATTTCCCGGTCCGGTTCCACCCTGTTCGGCAGTCTGATCTGTAATCTGGATCGGAAATTCGCAGTGAAGTTCGTATTTCTGATTTCCATTCCGTCCATTCTTGGGTCAGCCGTGTTGGAACTGCCGGATGCCATTGAAGCAGGTGTTACTGCCGCAGAAGCAGGCCCTGTCATTGTGGGTATGTTGGTGGCAGCAGTATCCGGTCTGGTGGCAATCAAGTCCATGATTAAAATTGTATCGGATAAGAAATTGAGTTATTTTTCCTATTATGTATGGGTTGTAGGTGCCTTCGTAGTACTGCTTGGCATTTTCGGACCTATGCTCGGGATTGCAGGTATGTAACCGGAGGATATGATTCATGGCAGAAACAAAGAAAAAGCCGGGCAGACCGCCCGGATCGAAGAACAAAAGCACAGAGGGCGGAAAATCCGGCGGCGGCGCAGGAACCCGTGCAAAGAAGGGGACAGAGTCCAAAGCAAGGGCTCGTGTACAGGAAATACAGGCAGAGAGAAAGGCTGACAAACGGGTCATAGATGAAATCTGGGCTATTATCGCCATTGCCGTCGGCATTTTTCTTATCATTGCCACCTTTTCCGGAGGAGCCGGACAGTTCGGCTTATTGATAGGAAGCGGTCTGAAAGGAATTTTGGGCTATATCGCATATATTTTCCCGTTCTATATCATTCTGTACGGTGTGCTCCTGTTTGCAAAAAAAACAGTACATATTTCCCTGAAATCGGGTGCTCTGATTTTTCTGATTCTGTTGATGATGACCATCATGAATTCCATCCGTTTTATCGATGTACAGAAGCTGGATCTGAGCTGGCAGGCGATGAAAGCCTTTTATACCACCGGCGTGTATCTGACAAGCGGAGGTTTCATCGGTATGATCTCCGCTTCCTTCCTGATTAAATGGTTCGGAGTATCCGGATGCTGGATTTTCGCTGTGGTCGTGACCCTGATTGCACTGCTTCTTCTGATCAATACACCGGTTTCCCGGTTTATCACCAAAATCGGCGATAAAATGGAAGAACGTCGTTTGCTGAAGGAGCACGCCCATCTGGACTACATGAGTGAAGACGAACAGGGCATTCAGGTTGCCATGGAAGAACTGACACCGAGGAAAGTCCCGTCCAAGCGGCAGAAAAAAGTGCTGAACAGCAGTGTTCTGGACGAAAAGGAGGAACTTTCTTCCCAAAATCCATCCACCCGACCAGCTTCCGGAGAACCGGAGGTTGCTTCCAGCGAAGGGCTTGTTTCCCAGCCGGAGATTATCATCTCCGGCAATCTCCAGGAGGAGGAACCTCTGGCAGAAGCACCGGAGATTCCCAAGAGAGAGTATATCCCGCCAAGCCAGGTGGAACCTCTGAATCAGGAGAAAAAGAACAGCATACTGAAATACATGAGCGATGACAGCCTGTTCGGCAGGAAGCCTTCCAATTCTCTGGGACTGGAGACGAAAGCTGATTACGGAGCAGGCTATGGTCTGGATGGGATGCCGACAGGCAGCGGTGCCTCCGGCACCACAGGTCTCACCGGTATGGAAACACAGGAAGAAATCAGCCCGGTATCCGGAAGCAACCGGTTTATCAACCGAAGCGGACAG
>JAEDMR010000128.1 GCA_016302925.1 Bacillota bacterium | reverse complement strand
CACGCCATCAGCGTCAGGCACGCCATCAGCGTCGTGAGCATGGATTGTGCGAAGCTGAATCGGTATAAAGCGAGGAAGAATGTCTGCTGCAGAGAGGAACCAGAATGCCTTCGATCATCTGTAATATGCTGTCTGCGTGGAAAGCGCCGTCAGGACCTTCCATGAAAAGAATCAGGTTTTTCGGCGGGTAGATTCCGTTGAGATGATAGAGCCGCAGTGTTTCCTCGTGGCGTTTCCGATAGGTTTCGTCCTGATACATGCCATCATATTCCATATAATAGTCCAGCCAGGGTGCGATCGGAATCGTAAAATCAGGGTACCGGGTTTTCGGTGTGCCGTCTTCGTCCTGCAGATTTAGCTTCTTTTCATAGTGGAATGACAGTCCGCTTCCGTAGAGAAGCTCGGCAACAGAAGCTTCAGCTTTCGTCCGGGTCAGCAGGCCGAACGTGGTCGTATGAATCAGCTGGTCTCTGCGATATGGGTTTTCGGACTGGGTGAAGCGGGGCGTTCCGTCCGCCTGCAATGTCTGCTGAAATGTTTCCTGCAATATTGTCCACAGATCGGTATTCTCATAAGGGGTATCTGCGTGCCGGTATGCTTTTGGAAGATTTCGGCAGATGCTGGCATAATCGAAGGGTACATAGGCATTTAGATATTTTCCACGGGCTTTCAGATTCTGCTCCAGCCGTCGGATGCTTTCCCGGAGAATGCGCTTGTATTGCAGTTCATGGATGAGGGGCGTCATCTTCCGGTTCAGATAATGAGGTTTCGGATCGCCGGGAAGTTTATGGTAATACTGCAGGCGGCCGGTGCGGTCGGGTTTGCAGGCCAGGTATCCCGGAGGGCATTTTTCGAACCGTTCTCTGAAGGACTGAAGCAGAAAACGCTCGGCTTCCATTTGTTTTTCTGTAATTTCCTTAAAATCCATAAATTTACACCGCCTTTCTATTACTTTTTTACCATATTTTTGATGATTTTCTCTCTAATAAGTATGGGTTGCGCAAAACTAACTGGCCGGCAAACCGTGCCAGAGCAGTAACTTAGTATGACGAGAATGGAAAAACCGCTGGATTCGACAAGCTTCGGCAAACTTCGGCAGAGTTCGACAGTCACGCTGCACGCTATGGCACTGCCTCCCTCCGTAAATTTCTCCTCCACAATCCCGCCGACAAAACTAGTGTTTTTTCGACAGAACCTCCCAAAGACATGCATACCTGAAAGTGATAGAATAAAGGCTGGGACACTGGGCCGCCAGGAACAGTGGGCTGCCCGGGGACGGCAGGGGCTGCTTGCAGTCCAGACAGAAGGATGGTGTATACTCGTTCGACTGCCCGATCGTCCGCCCCGGAGGCCGGGAAAAGGAGGAGAAAAACAATGGAGATCATTTATGAGATGACCGGAGATACACTGACTGCACAGCTCATGGGGGAACTGGATCACCATGCTGCTGCAAAAGTGCGCGGTGATATTGACGATACGATGGACCGCTATGGAGCAAAGAATCTGATCTTTGATTTCAGCCGGGTCACGTTTATGGACAGCGCGGGGATTGGCGTTGTGCTGGGCAGATACAAACGGCTGCAGACCGGCGGAGAGAGTGATGCGAAGTGCAGCGGATTGCGGGCACGTGGCCTTTCTGCCGGCGGGGAGGATGATGACGGCAGCGTAGGCGGCAGGGTTGTCATCACAGGATGCAGCCAGAAAATCCATACCATTCTGCATATGGCAGGGATTTTTTCCCTGATGAAATACACGGAAACGAAAGAAGAAGCAGTCGCATATTTACATAGAAATGAGGTGCAATAAATCATGGAACGAAAGATGAAAGTGCAGCTGGAAGGAACACTGGAAAGTCAGAGTCTGGCCAGGGCCGTGGCAGGCGCCTATGCGGCGGAAATGGACCCTACGGTGGACGAACTGACAGAAATCAAAACGGCAGTCTCCGAAGCCGTAAGCAATGTGGCACTCCATGCGTATCCGGGTGAAATCAAGGGGGACATGACACTGGAATTCATGATGCCGGCCAGAGATACCATTATGATTCGGATCGCAGACCGGGGCGTGGGAATCGAAAACATTGCCAGAGCCATGGAGCCCATGTACACTACCGATACCGGAGAAAACTGCTCCGGCATGGGGTTTACCGTCATGGAAAGTTTCATGGATAAAATCAGAGTAGACAGCCGTCCGGGAGAGGGGACCACTGTAACCATGATCAAGAAGCTGGATACATATTACGGAATCTGATATGAGCGTTCGTACAAAAGAAGAACTGGAAGCCGTGGTGGAAAAGCACGGAGGGCTGGTGAAGTCAGTGGCGCTGCGCCTGGCCAGAAACTACGGCGAGGAACCGGAGGATCTGATCCAGATCGGCTATATCGGTCTGCTGAAAGCAGCACAGCGGTTTGAAGCAGAACGGGGACTGCAGTTTTCCACTTATGCGGTGCCAATGATCGCCGGTGAAATCCGGTCACAGCTGCGGGACCAGGGAAGCATGAAAATGAGCCGCAGCCTGAAAGCCGACGCCGCACTGGTACGGCGTGCGGAGAGTGATTTTATCAAGCTTCACGGATTGTCGCCCCACCTGACACAGCTTGCGGAGATGACCGGACTTTCCGAAGAGCGGGTGCTGGAAGCCTGCCAGGCGTCCGACGCACTGAAGAACATGCAGGATGTGGACGGAGTCGCAGCCGAGACTGACCCGGCCATGTGGACAGACCGGGAAGAAGAGAATATTGCCAGGATCGATCTGGCAAGCGCAGTGGAATCTCTGGAACCCCGGGCGCGCCAGGTGATTGTGCTGCGGTATTATAAGGACTATACCCAGCAGCAGGTGGCAGACATGCTGGGAATCTCTCAGGTCCAGGTCTGCCGTATCGAAAAAAAGACCCTGCGGGCCATGGCACCGAGGGTATCGGGAGAACTTTGAATTTTCGGAATTTTCGTTTTTTTCGCGAAATATTTTCTTCCGGTCTCTTTCGAGGAAGAAAGGAAATATTTTTCGACATTTTGTGCTGCGAAAGGACAAAATTTTGTTGCATTATTAACAAAAAAGTGGTTTAATAATATTGTATGTTGTTATGACTTTATGTGAGTAACACAGGTCAGAAATACGGTTCCGCATACCGGACCCGTTATTATAATTTAAGGAGGCATTTAAATGAATTTTCAACTAACGAAGGAACAAGAATTCGTAAGAAAAATGGTAAGAGACTTTGCCACGAACGAAGTTGAACCGTTAGCTGCAGATATCGACAAGGAACACAGATTCCCTGTTGAGACTGTAGAAAAAATGGCCAAATTCGGCCTGTTAGGTATTCCGTTCCCTACCGAATACGGTGGAATGGGCGGTGACCACATTTCCTACGCAATCACTGTAGAAGAATTATCCAGAGTATGTGCATCCACAGGTGTTATCTGCTCCGCACACACTTCCCTCTGCTGCTGGCCAATCTTCAACTGGGGTAATGAAGAACAGAAGCAGAAATATCTGCCTGACTTATTAAGCGGCAAGAAGCTGGGTGCATTCGGTCTGACCGAACCAAACGCAGGTACTGACGCTTCCGGTCAGCAGACCAGAGCCGAACTGGTTGGCGACAAGTGGATCCTGAACGGTGCCAAGGTATTCATCACCAACGGCGGATATGCTGACGTATTCGTTGTAATGGCTATGACTGACAAGAAGAAGGGCAACCACGGAATTTCCGCATTTATCGTAGAAAAGGGCGACCCTGGATTCTCCATCGGTAAGACTGAAGATAAGATGGGTATCTGCGCATCCTCCACGACCGAACTGATTTTCCAGAACTGCGAAATCCCTGCTGACAGACTGTTAGGTCAGGTTGGCGACGGTTTCAAGGTTGCAATGTCCACTCTGGACGGCGGCCGTATCGGTATCGCTTCCCAGGCTCTGGGTATCGCACAGGGTGCATTCGACGTAACCGTTGAATACATGAACGCAAGAAAACAGTTCGGCAAGAAGCTGTCCCAGTTCCAGGCTCTGCAGTTCGAAATGGCTGACCTGAAGACCAGAATCGAAGCTGCAAGACTGCTGGTTTACAGAGCTGCTGACATGAAGGATAAGCACATGGCTTATGGCGAAGCTGCTGCAATGGCTAAGTTATACGCTGCTGAAACTGCAATGGCTGTAACTACCAAGTGCGTACAGTACCACGGCGGATACGGCTACACCAAGGATTATCCGGTTGAAAGAATGATGAGAGACGCTAAGATTACCGAAATCTACGAAGGTACTTCTGAAGTTCAGAGAATGGTAATCGCTGGTAAGACTTTCAAGAAATAAGATTGCAGGAGGAAATTGAAATGGCATTTAACATTATTGTATGTGCAAAACAGGTTCCTGATACAAACGTTATCAAGATTAACCCTAAGACAGGAACATTAATCAGAGACGGTGTTCCATCCATTCTGAACCACGACGATGCGAACGCTCTGGAAGAAGCTTTAAGAATCAAGGATAAGCATCCTGATACTCATATCACCGTTATCTCCATGGGACCTCCGCAGGCAAGCGACTTATTATTCGAATGTATTGCGAAGGGTGCAGACGAAGGTATTCTGGTATCCGACAGAGCAGTCGGCGGTTCCGATACCTGGGCTACTTCCAACACGCTGGAAGCTGCTGTACGCAAATGGGAAAGAGAAAACGGTCCTGCTGACCTGATCTTCGCTGGCCGTCAGGCAATCGACGGAGATACCGCACAGGTTGGTCCGCAGATCGCTGAAAAGCTGGATCTGCCGCAGGTTACTTATGTAGAAGAATTTGAAATTGCAGACAACATGAAGGACATCACCGTTAAGAGACAGCTGGAAGACGGTTATGAACTGATTCACCTGCAGACTCCTTGCATGCTGACCGCGATCAAGGAATTAAACGAGCCTAGATACATGAACATGAAGGGTATCTTCGGTGCGAAGGACATTAAAGTCTGGAACGCAAAGGATATCGAAGTTGACCTGACTAAGGTAGGTCTGGAAGCTTCCCCGACAAACGTATTCCGTTCATTCACACCGGCTCCGAAGGCTCCTGGCCAGAAAGTTGCCGGCGACACTGAAAATGAACAGGCTAAGAATCTGTTAATTCAGCTTAAGGGTAAGCACATCATCTAATTAGGAGGAAATACAATGGCTATTGAAATTTTAAAAGAAAAATGTATTGGCTGCGGACTGTGCTTTAAGTCCTGTCCGTATGATGCCTTCGAATTCGAACCTTATGATGGCAACAAGCTGGGTAAGGTTGCAAAAGTTAATGCAAAGTGCTCCTTCTGTAACCAGTGCTTAACCGCTTGTAAGTTTGGTGCAATCCAGGAAAAGAAGCAGGAAGCTGCTGTTGACCTGTCCGCATACAAGCACATCTGGGTATTCGCAGAACAGAGACAGGGCAAGATCCAGAACGTAGCTCTGGAACTGCTGGGCGAAGGTAAGAAGCTGGCAAAGGATATCAGCGATGATACCCAGATCTGCGCAGTACTGATCGGTAACAACATCGACCACCTGGCTCAGGAATGTTTCGAATATGGTGCAGAAAAGGTTTACATGGTACAGGATCCATTACTGGAAAACTACACCACCGACGGCTACACCAAGGTTATGAAGCAGCTGATCGACGAATACAAGCCTGAAATCGTTCTGTACGGTGCAACTCACATTGGTAGAGACTTCGCTCCAAGAATCGCCGCAAGATGCAACACTGGTCTGACAGCTGACTGTACAAGACTGGACGTAAGAGTTTCAAGCTACATTGAGTACACTTCAAAGAACACTACTCTTGATACTTCAACTCTGGACCCTAACGATC
>JAEDMR010000127.1 GCA_016302925.1 Bacillota bacterium | reverse complement strand
TTATCCTGCCTGCCGGCTTCGCCCTTATGGCGACAGCTAACGACCCGGGCAGCATACTGGAAATAGAAGAGATCGACGAACAGGCAGAAGCCTTCGCCGAGCGGATTTTGGGAAGAAACTGAGAAAAGAGGAGAAAGAAATGAAGAAATTACTGATCGTAGTGGATTACCAGAAGGATTTCGTAGACGGTGCCCTGGGATTCCCTCACGCAAAGGATCTGGATGAAGGGATCGCCGCAAAGATCCGGGAATACCATGCCATGGGAGAAGAAGGCCAGGTGATCTTTACCATGGACACCCATGACCGGCATTACATGGACAGCCAGGAGGGAAAGAACCTGCCGGTACCCCACTGCCTGGACGGGGAGGACGGCTGGCAGCTTTACGGTACGGTGGCCGGCGCCAAAGGAGAAACGGATCTGGTGTTCAGTAAGCCGACCTTCGGTTCTCTGGAGCTGGGGGAATATCTGCGGCAGCATAAGGACGAGTATGAAAGTGTGGAGTTTGTGGGTGTCGTGACGAATATCTGCGTGATTTCCAACGTGGTGATGGTCAAGGCGGCCATGCCGGAGGTACCACAGATCGTGGATTCGTCGCTGGTGGCAGGCTTTGATGAAAAGCTGCACGAAGAAGCGCTGGACGTGATGGAAAGCATCCATGTGAGAGTGAAACGGTAGAAACCGGGAAAACAGAGGTGAGATATGATTTATTTAAATAACGCAGCAACGACGCAGCAGAAGCCGGAAGGCGTGAAAAACGCTCAGCCGGCAGATCCGCAGCAGGCAAAGGCTCAGGCAGCCCGGCTTTTCGGCATGAAGAATCCGGAAAACATCATTCTGACCCACAGCGGCAGACAGGCCGTGGAGCTGGCGCTCCGCACCTTCCTAGAGGAGGGAGACCATGTCATCGTTTCGGTGATGGACCAGGATGAAACCTGGAATGTGATCGAGCACATGGCGGCGACAGGCGGCATTACTTTTTCGGTTCTGGGGGCGGGTACCTATGGTGCGCTCAACTATGATGAAATTGAAGATCTGGTACGGCCGAATACCCGTGCCATCGTCTGCGCCCACGGCTGCAGTGTCACGGGAAATCTGGCAGATATGGAACGGCTGTGCACCATCGCCCGCCGTCACAAGCTGCTGGTGATTTCCGACGGCTGCCAGGCAGTGGGTGCTGTGGATGTGAAGCTGGAGGATCTGGGAATTGACGTATACTGCTTCACAGCCCATAAGAAACTGATGGGACCTCACGGGATCGGTGGCGTCTGCATCAAGGAGGGTCTGATGGATCAGTTCCGCGGCGGACTGCCGCGGGCGTTGGAACAGAACCCGGCGCTGGCGGAAATCCTGGAGCCGCTGGATGAAAAAGTGCTGGGCGGATTTTGCCGGGCGGTGGACTTTATCTTCGAAAAGGGAATCTATGGCATCTCCATCTTCCCGCACCGGCTTGCCAAGCGGTTCTTCGAATCGGTGAAGTCCATGGATGCGGTGGAGGTCTATGGTGATTTCGGTACCAATACCAGAATTCCGACGGTGGCCATTTCTGTGAAGGGCTTCACGCCGCATCAGGTGAAGGAGCATATGTCGAAGAAGTTCGGCATCGTGGTGAAGGACGGTCTGCAGGATGCCAGCCGGATGCATGAGGCTCTGGGTACGGAGGAGACCGGTCTGACCCGGTTCAGCTTCGGTTACTTCAACACGAGGCGGGATGTCAATGATGCGGTATGGGCACTTATGGACCTGCTGGGTCTGGATGACTTGTATCTTCTGGCATAGAGCCTGAATGGGCATAGCGCCTGAATAAAAATACGAACTGGGGAGAATGACAGAATATGGAGAAAATAGCAGTGCTGGGGCCCATTGGGACCTTCAGCGATTGCGCAGCGAAGAAATACATAGACGCATACAATCTGGACCTGGAGCCGGTATACTATAATTCCATTGATGAGACCTTCCATGCGGTGGGGGAGGACTGCAGGTACGGCCTGATTCCCATTGAAAACACCCTGGACGGATATGTGCAGCGGACTCTGGATCTGATGCTGGAAATGGACGTGGTGGTGGTGGATGAGATCATCATTCCCGTACAGTTTTCTCTGGTGGCCAATGCGCCGGATCCGTCGGAGATCCGCAGGCTCCATGTGCAGTTTAAGGCCAACGGCCAGTGCCGGGATTTCATCAACTCTCTTCACGATGTGAAGATCAACAATACGGAAAGCAACATGGAATCCTACCATCTGGCTAAGGAGGGACGCCCGGGGGAAGCCGCCATCGTGCCGGCCTATGTGGATGCGTCCGGGTTTGAATATTTTGACCGGAACGTGACGGACATGAGCGACAACTACACCCGTTTCATCATCGTCCGGGATATGAGCCATGACAGCGGCAGCCGGTTCCGCAAGCCGCGCAGGGAGGGCAACATGAAGATTCCAATCTTCGTATCTCCGCTGGTGGACCGGCCGGGTATGCTGTTCGATATCCTGCGGACCTTCAATGAGCGGCGCATCAACCTGGTGGCCATCATGTCCAGACCGACGAAAAAGATTATGGGCACCTACCACTTCTATATGGAGATCGACGCCTATACGGAGGACTTCGACATCATCATGGAAGCGGCCAAACTTATCGATGTGAAATACAATCTGAAGATCATGGGGGCCTATCTGGTGTAGTATGGCTGCAGAAGGGGTATGACGCCCGGGGAAACGTGATGTTTCGGTGAACTATCATCGGATTCCCTTGACAGACATCTGAAATAACGGTAAAATTGTTGCATGTCAAACAGTTTGATGTGCAACTTTTTTAATATGCAGAAGGATTGCGCGAAACGCATGGAGGAAATGTGATGGAGGGAAACGAAAAAAAGCAGGATGTGGGCAGACTGCTGGGGATAATCCATAACGGAGTCCACCGCCGCATGGTCAATACGCCGACACACCGGGAGGTGGAAGGCATGACCGGCAAGAATGGCTGGATCATCGGCTTCCTGGCGAGAAATGCAGGACATCCGGTTTACCAGAAGGATCTGGAAAAGGAGTTTAATGTGACCCGCTCCACTGCATCGAAGGTCATCACGCTCATGGAGAAAAAGGGGTTCGTCGCGCGCCGCGGTGTGGAAAACGACGCCCGGCTGAAGGAGATCGTTCTGACAGAAAAGGGGCGCATGCTGGCATGCAAGATGCAGCAGGATATCGAGGAGATGGAGGGAAAGCTGACCGCTGGCTTCAGCAGGGAGGAGCGGGAGCAGCTGCTGGACTTTCTGCACCGGATCTACTGCAATCTGAATGAAAATGAAAGAAATGACAAAGGGGGAGAGAAACAGTGATAAAAAAACTATCGGCTTATATCGGAGAATATATGGCGGCAACCATTCTGACACCGCTGATGGTGACGTTGGAGGCGGTGATGGAGATCCTCATCCCGCTGATTATGGCAGATCTGATCGACAAGGGAATCGACACAGGTAATATGTCGGCGATTACCGGATACGGTCTGCTGCTTCTGGGAGCGGCCCTTCTGGCGCTGGCATTCGGCGTGCTGTCGGGGCGGTTTGCGGCAGTGTCCTCGTCGGGATTCGCGAAGAATCTCCGGCAGGCCATGTTTTATAAAGTACAGACCTACTCGTTTTCAAATATTGACCATTTTTCCACGGCCAGTATCGTGACACGGCTGACCACAGATGTGAGCAATATCCAGAATGCCTTTCACATGATGACCCGGATTGCCTTCCGTGCGCCGGCCATGCTGATTTTCGCTCTGGCTGCCTCTTTCCGCATCGACGCGGAGATGTCCATGATCTTTGTGGCAGTGCTGCCGGTGCTGGGTCTGGGCATGTTCCTGATCATCCGGAAGGTCTACCCGATTTTCAACACGGTGTTCCGCAACTACGACAAGCTCAATAACGTTGTACAGGAAAACCTGTATGCCATGCGGGTGGTGAAATCCTACAACCGGCAGGAACACGAGACGGAGAAATTCCGGAAAATGTCCGGTGCGATCTGCAGAGATTTCGTCACAGCAGAGAAAAATATGATGCTTTCCATGCCGCTGATGCAGTTCTGTATGTATGCCTGCATCCTGCTGATCTCCTGGCTGGGTGCGAGAGCCATTCTGGCTTCGGGAAACGATGCGGCGCTGGGCCTGTCCACCGGTGAGCTGCTGAGCCTGATTACCTATGTAATGCAGATTCTCATGAGCCTGATGATGATTTCCATGATCATCGTGCAGCTGACCATGGCCAAAGCCTCCGGAGACAGAATCGTGGAGATTCTGGAGGAGGAAAGCGACATTCACAATCCGGAACATTCGGTCCATGAAGTGAAGGACGGTTCCGTGGTATTCGACCATGTGAACTTCGCCTACGGAAAGAGAGACGGACATCGGGGCCAGAATGCCCTCAGCGATATCTGCCTGGAAATCCGTTCCGGAGAAACCGTGGGTATTCTCGGGGGCACCGGTTCTTCCAAGTCCACCCTCGTGCAGATGATCCCCCGTCTTTACGATGTGACAGGCGGCAGGGTGCTGGTGGGCGGCGTGGATGTCCGGGAGTATGATATGGAAGCCCTCCGGAAGCAGGTTGCCATGGTGCTGCAGAAGAATGTGCTTTTTTCCGGCACCATCAAAGAGAATCTGCGCTGGGGAAATGAAAATGCTTCCGACGAAGAGCTCCGGAGAGTCTGCAGGCTGGCCTGTGCAGACGAGTTCATTCAGGATATGGAACAGGGCTACGATACCATGATCGAGCAGGGCGGGACCAATGTGTCCGGCGGGCAGCGGCAGCGGCTGTGTATTGCCAGAGCGCTGCTGGCTCATCCGAAGATCCTGATTCTGGACGATTCCACCAGTGCGGTGGATATGAAGACCGATGCGCTGATCCGCCGGGCCTTCGCAGAGGAAATCCCGGATACCACGAAGATCATCATCGCCCAGCGTGTGGCATCCGTGCAGGATGCTGATAAGATCGTGGTTCTGGACGACGGAAAAATCGCAGCCGTGGGAACTCATGAGGAGCTCCTGGCTTCCAACGGGATTTATCAGGAAGTGTACCGGTCTCAGAACCGGACCGGACTGGAAGAAGGAGGTGTGGCATAATGGCAGAACGAATGAAAAATGAAGAGCCGGTAAAGCCTGCCGGCAGAGGACCCATGGGCAAGGGACCTCACAGACCTGGACCGGGACATGGTCCGGGCGGGCCTCGCGGCATGATGGCGGCACCGGGCATGAAGCTGGAAAAGGGAACGATCCCAAGACTTCTGACCTACCTGGCACAATACAAGGTGCGTCTGATTCTCGTAATTCTCTGCATTCTTGTCAGTGCAGCAGCCAGCGTGGCATCCTCACTGTTCCTGCAGAGTCTGATCGATGACTATATCCTTCCGATGCTGCTGGAGGCAGCACCGGTCTTCGACGGGCTGCTGCATGCGATCATGAAGATCGCATGCGTCTTCCTGGCAGGCATCCTGGCTACTTTCTTCTTCACGAGAACCATGGCGGTGGTTTCCCAGGGCACCCTGAAAATCATTCGTGACGAAATGTTTGCCCACATGCAGACACTGCCGGTGAAATATTTTGACACCCGCACCCATGGTGATGTGATGAGTTACTATACCAACGATGCGGATACGCTCCGCCAGATGCTGTCCCAGAGTCTGCCGCAGCTGTTCTCTTCTGTGGTATCCATGATCGCCGTGTTTGTCTCCATGGTGCACCTGAGCATCTGGATGACTCTGGTGGTGCTGGCCTTCACTGTGCTGATGCTGGTGCTGATCAAGAAGATCGCAGGCCGAAGCGGCGGATTCTTCATGAAACAGCAGAAGAAGTATGTATGCATTACTTAAGTAATGAATTGGAT
>JAEDMR010000126.1 GCA_016302925.1 Bacillota bacterium | reverse complement strand
ATCACTCTTTGTGGAAAAGAGATATCCGGCAGCAGTATCCGCAAGAGAAGCCTGGCCGGTATGAGCCATATTCCGGAGGATCGCCATAAGCACGGACTTGTGCTGGATTACAGCCTGGAGCAGAATATGGTACTGCAGACTTATATGCAGCCACGGTTCCAGAATCATGGTTTCATCCAGTTTGATGCAGTGAGAAAATACGCAGAACGGCTGATTGATGATTACGATGTCCGTTCCGGACAGGGCGCTGTGACTACGGCAAGAAGCATGTCCGGCGGAAACCAGCAGAAGGCGATCATCGCCCGTGAACTGGACCGGGATGAACCGCTGATCGTGGCGGTGCAGCCGACCAGAGGTCTTGACGTGGGTGCAATCGAGCATATCCATAAGCAGCTGATTGCGGAACGGGATAAGGGGAAGGCAATTCTGCTTGTATCCCTGGAACTGGATGAGGTCATGGGCCTTTCTGACCGGATTCTCGTATTATATGAAGGAGAAATCGTGGGTGAGCTTGACCCGAAAAAAACAGATGTGCAGGAACTGGGCCTGTATATGTCCGGTGCCAAACGTCAGGGAAAGGAGGATGCGTCATGTTAAGAGTGGAACCTGTGACCGGCAAGCAGAAATGGTATCGGTCTGACAGTGCGAAATCCGTTCTTTCCGCCATCATTTCCATTCTCATTGGTATGGCAGTGGGAACGCTGATCATTATTATTGTGGGTCTGACGAAAGACGGAATCAGCATGAAGGGTATCTGGGAAGGTATTCGCCTGGTATTCCTGGGTGTGTTCAGTACAGGCCGTGATGGCGGTGCATTATCCTTCGGCTACAATCCTGTGAACCTGGGCAACATGTTGTTCCGTGCCACACCTCTGGTCATGACCGGACTTTCCGTAGCGGTTGCTTTCAAAACCGGCTTATTCAACATCGGTGCGGCTGGTCAGTACCTGATGGGAACCATGGGTACCCTGACGGTAGGCCTTACACTGGGAAACACAGGATGCCCTGTATTCATCGCATGGCTGGCAGCATTCCTTGCAGGCATGCTTCTGGGGGCTCTCTGGGGAGCAATCCCGGGAATATTCAAGGCATATCTGAATATCAACGAAGTAATCACGTGCATTATGACCAACTGGATTGCAGCCAATCTTGTTACCTGGTGGTTTGATGCGCATGAAGTATTTAAGAATTCCTCTGAAGGCGGCAAGGTGGGATATATTATTCCGCTGAAGAATGTAGGCGTGGTGACGCCGAAGATGGGCATGGACATTCTGTTCCCGGGTTCTCAGGCAAACGGAGGATTCTGGATTGCATGCATTCTTGCTGTGGCAATGTTCATCATGCTGACCCGTACTACTTTCGGCTACGAGCTGCGGGCCTGCGGTTCCAACCGCCACGCGGCGAGATATGCAGGAATCAACGACAAGAGAAATATCATTCTTTCCATGATGATTTCCGGTGCACTGGCAGCTGCAGGTGCTTCCCTGTATTATCTGGCAGGAAACACGGAATTCTTCTGGTCTACTTATCAGAGTCTTCCGGCGGAAGGCTTCAACGGCATTCCTGTTGCGCTGCTTGCAGCCAACAACCCGGTGGGAGTGATATTTACAGGTGTGTTCATGTCCATGCTCAACGTGGCAGGTACACAGCTGAAATCGCTGACCGCATATAACGAATATATTTCCGATATTATCATCGCTATCATTGTTTACCTGAGTGCGTTCTCCATGCTGATCAAGCAGATGCTGAACGGACGGGATAAGAAGAAGGGAGGAAACAAGTAATGGTATTCTTAATTCAACAGACCCTGCTGTTCGCAGTTCCTCTGATGATAGTAGCCCTCGCCGGCGTCTGCGCGGAGCGTTCCGGTGTCATCAACCTGGCATTGGAAGGTATCATGATCTTCGGCGCTTTTGTGGGGGTACTGTTTATCCGCATCATGCAGGAAATGAATCTGTTCAATAAGGAATCCGGACAGATCCTGCTTCTGCTGACGCTTCTGGTTGCTGCCGTCTGCGGTGGACTGTTCTCACTTTTGCTGGCATTTTCAGCCATCAATCTGAAGGCAGACCAGACCATCGGCGGTACCGCACTGAACATGCTGTCTCCTGCTATTGTACTGTTCTTCATCGTACTGATCGCACAGCAGAACACACTGGGTATGGCAGACGGCAGTGCGGCAGGCTGGTTCATGATCCGGCCATCCACTTTCGGACTCCCGAAGGATTACAGCTGGGGCTTTTTCGGGGATTTAATCCTGAACAAAGTCTATCTGTCCACATATGTCTGTATCCTGGTGTTCATCGTGGTTTCCATCGTGCTGTATAAGACCAGATTCGGTCTGCGGCTCCGTGCCTGCGGTGAGAATCCTCAGGCGGCGGATTCCCTGGGAATCAATGTATATAAGATGCGGTATGCCGGCGTAATTCTGTCCGGCGTGCTGGCTGGTCTGGGCGGTTTCAATTATGCCCTCACTACTGCAGGCTGTTCCGCCACCGGCGCCGTAGCTGGCTACGGCTTCCTGGCACTGGCAGTAATGATCTTCGGTAACTGGACGCCGCTGAACATTGCGGCAGGTGGTCTGCTCTTCGGTCTGTTCAAGTGTATCGCGGCAACGTACTCCACCCTGGATATCAACGGGGACGGCGTGTACATGCTTTCAGAGATTGGCATCAGCCCGTATGTATACAGAATGCTGCCGTATCTGATCACGCTTATCGTTCTGGCATTCACTTCGAAAAAATCCAGAGTGCCAAAAGCAGAAGGTATCCCTTACGACAAGGGACAGAGATAAATCGATATTTCAATATGTTATGCTCGGGGTGTGGGAGTTTTTCCACACCCCGTTTCAGGAGAAGAGATGTTTTTACCCACTACAAAAGCGGAAATGGAGCAAAGAGGCTGGGATCAGGCGGACTTCGTACTTGTGACTGGTGATGCCTATGTGGACCACCATTCTTTCGGCACGGCCATCATCGGGCGTTTGCTGGAACAGTATGGATATCGGGTCGCAGTGCTGCCGCGGCCTGATTTTCATTCTGCAGAAGATTTTCGCCGTTTCGGCCGCCCGCGGTTGGGGTTCCTCATCAACAGCGGCGTGGTCGATTCCATGGTGAACAATTAGTCTGTGTTCCGCCGGCGGAGAAAAACCGATGAATATGCACCCGGCGGTAAGGCGGGAGGACGGCCGGACCGGGCGGTCATCGTATACAGCGGGCGCGCCAGAGAAGCATATAAAGGGGTTCCGGTCATTATCGGCGGCCTGGAGGCCAGTCTGCGCAGACTGGGTCATTATGATTACTGGGAAGATAAGGTGCGCCGGTCCATTCTGCTGGACTCGAAGGCGGATCTTCTGATCTACGGTATGGGTGAAAGGGCGATACTGGAAATTGCAGAGGCACTGGACGGCGGTATCGATGTAAAGGACATCACCTGGGTAAAAGGGACCTGCTATCGTGCCAATCCCGCATCCCTGGATCCTGAGACCATGGTTTCCTCCGAGAAGGGAAAACCGGTCCGGCTGCCGGATTTTGAGGAGATAAGGACATCAAAAGAAGCCTACGGCAGAAGCTTCGCCATGCAGTACCGAAACAACGACGATATCACGGGACACACCCTGATCGAACCGTATAACGAAAGCACCTGTGTGGTCCAGAATCCCCCCCAGCCTCCTCTGGAAAGAGAAGAACTGGATGGGATTTACGAACTGCCTTTTGAAAACCGGTGGCATCCGTCTTACGATGCCGAGGGCGGGATCCCTGCCTTCAAAGAAGTGAAGTTCAGTATTGTCAGTTCCCGGGGCTGCTTCGGCGGCTGCAGCTTCTGCGCATTGACGTATCATCAGGGCAGGCAGGTTCGAAGCCGGAGCTGCGAATCCATCGTGGAGGAAGCGAAGAAACTGACCGGGCTTGCGGATTTTAAGGGATACATTCATGATATCGGGGGACCGACGGCCAATTTCCGCTCGCCTGCCTGCGAGAAACAGCTGACGGCAGGCATATGCAGAAACAAGGACTGCCTTTATCCGGGCGTATGCCGCAATATGAAGGTGGACCACAGTGATTATCTGCAGGTGCTTCGATCTGTTCGAAAGCTGGATAAGGTAAAAAAGGTTTTCATCCGGTCTGGAATCCGTTACGATTATCTGATGGCCGATCCCCATCGGAAGGAATTCCTGGAGGAACTGTGCAGGTATCATGTGAGCGGTACCCTGAAGGTGGCGCCGGAGCATATCTCACCGCCGGTGCTGGCACAGATGAGAAAGCCTGGGAAGGAAGTATTCCTGCAGTTCTGTGAAGCATATAAAAAGACCAATGAAAAGCTGGGTCTGAAGCAGTATCTGATTCCGTATCTGATTTCCAGTCATCCGGGCAGCCGCCTGGAAGATGCGGTGGAACTGGCGCTGTTCCTGAAGCAATACGGTTTCATACCGGATCAGGTGCAGGACTTCTACCCGACACCGGGAACCCTGGCTACCTGCATATACTACACGGAGCAGGATCCGTTTACCGGTGAGCCTGTTTATGTGGCCAAGACGCTGGAAGAAAAGAAGATGCAGCGTGCGTTAATCCACTATAACCGGCCGGAAAACAGAAAAACAGTCATTGCCGCACTGAAAAAAGCCGGCAGAGAAGATCTGATCCCGGTGCTTCTGTCTTCCGGAAAAAAACATAGAAGTAACCGTTGACAAGGTTTAGAAAAACTGATAATCTGGTATTAGAAAACATAAAGGAGCTGTATATATGAGAACGAAATCACCTTTTGACGAAAACTGCAGAAATATCAGAGAACTTGTCTATGCTGCAGCGGCCAGATGTCCTGAAAATAATGCATTCAAAATCAAAGTGAATGGAGAAATCAAATCCGTCACGTTTACGCAGGTCATCGAAAATCTGGAGGCCCTTGGGACAGAGCTGAAGGCAAGAGGATTTGACGGATGTTCCATGGGAATCATCGGCGAAAACAGCTATCCGTGGTATAACTGTTATCTGTCTGTGGTCTGCGGCGGCAACGTGGCTGTGCCGCTTGACAAGGGATTTACCGCAGAGGAACTGGAATCCAGCATCATCCGCAGCCGGATTCGCGTGCTGTTTTATGACGATAAAATGAAAAAGCTGGTGGATCAGGTACGAGCAAACGGCAGGATTCAGTTGGACGCCTTCGTGTGTATTTCCGGCGACGGCAATGAATATGAAGCCATGCTGGCATCTGGCAAGCAGCGCATGGCAGACGGTGACCTGTCCTACCGGGATGCTATCATCGATGAAAATGCACTGGCTGTACTGCTGTTTACCTCCGGTACGACCCAGCAGTCCAAGGCAGTGATGCTGAGCCAGTATAATATCGTCAGCAATACGATCGATATGTACAATTACGAAGCCTTCTATTCCGACGATGTGAATATGGCGTTTCTGCCGTTCCATCACAGCTTCGGACTGGGGGGTGTCATGGTATTTCTGGGTATGGGTGCCTGCAGCGTGTTCTGTGACGGCCTGCGCTATGTGACGAAAAACCTGAAGGAATACGGAGTTACGGTTTTCGTCGGTGTACCGCTGATCGTAGAGAACATGTATCGAAAGATTATGAAGGAAGTGGAAAAACAGGGACTGAGCGGGAAGGTCAGCATGGGGCTGAAACTCTGCAGTGTGCTGGATAAGGTGGGAATTCATGTCCGCCGTAAGGTTTTCGATGCAATCATCCAGCAGCTGGGCGGCAAACTGCGTCTGATTATCTGTGGTGCAGCGGCACTGGCACCGGAAGTGGCAAAAGGAATGAACGACTTCGGTATTCTGCTGATTCAGGGTTACGGTCTGACGGAAACTTCACCTGTACTTGCCGCAGAATCCCATGAATACATGAAAGC
>JAEDMR010000125.1 GCA_016302925.1 Bacillota bacterium | reverse complement strand
CTCATCAAAACCGGTTGCAATGACGGTAATGGAAATTTCGTCTTCCATTTCCTCATTGACTGCCGCACCGAAAATCAGGATGCAGTCTCTGTCTGCCTGTTCTTCCACCAGACTTGCGATTTCGCTGACTTCCAGCATACCCAGATCGTAACCGCCCGCCACATAGAGCAGAATCGCCTTGGCTCCCTCGATGGTGGTTTCCAGCAGCGGACTTTCGATGGCTGCCTTGACTGCATGTTTAGCCCGGTCGTCCCCGGAAGCATGTCCCACACCCATGTGTGCCACACCGCGGTCGGTCATGACGGACTTCACATCGGCGAAGTCCACATTGATCAGTGCGAAATCGGAAATCAGGTCGGAAATACCCTGCACGCCCTGACGCAGCACATCATCTGCCATCTGGAAAGCCTGCAGCATGGAAGTGTTCTTCTCGCAGTTCTGCAGCAGCTTGTCATTTGGGACGATGACCAGGGAATCCACATATTTCTTCAGGAAGCTGATACCCAGCTCTGCCTGTCTTCTTCTCTTGGCCCCTTCGAAGGAAAACGGCTTGGTCACCACACCTACCGTGAGAATGCCCATATCCTTAGCAGCCTTGGCGATGATCGGAGCCGCACCGGTTCCGGTGCCGCCGCCCATGCCGGCAGTCAGGAACACCATATCCGCACCGTCCAGCAGTGCCGTAATCTCATCCAGGGTTTCCTCTGCCGCCTTCTGACCGATTTCCGGATTGGCACCGGCACCCAGTCCTCTGGTTAGCTTCTCGCCAATCTGGATTTTCGTTTCGGAAAGGCACCGGTTCAGTGCCTGACGGTCTGTGTTCACTGCGATGAACTCCACACCCTTCAGACCTGCCTCCACCATGCGGTTTACTGCGTTGCAGCCGCCGCCGCCCACTCCGATAACCTTAATGACGGCTGATTTATCTAAATTTGTTTCAAACTGTAACATGCTGATTTTATCCTCCTCGGTAAATACCCTATAATATGAATATTGTATCATATCTCTACAGGAAATGCATCTTTTTTTCTTGTAAAAATTGCCGCAATGTTCACGTTTTTTCGCAGTTTTTTTCTTCTAATCGATCTTCGGTGTGAAGGAAATATAATCTCCGCCGCTGACCTGGATGGTTCCCCGCTCAATTTCTCTCTCCCCGAGCTCCTGAATGACCAGCTGCAGCTTACCCGAATCCATGGCCTCCATCAGGTTTTCCGGTGTTCCCTGGCAGATCAGGCTGTCATAGACATACGCGCGGATCTGAACCTTGGAAAGTTCCACCTTCTTGAAGAACATATCGCCTTTTTCCATGGAAGAAAGCATTTCCAGCGTCTGCCGCAGCAGTACCTTTTCTTCTGCCTCGATAGGCTCCCCCACCGTCAGCTTACTGATGGTCAGCCCTTTGATGACAGGAATTTTCGGCTCCACGCTGGTCTTTCGCAGAACGGTTCCGTCTCCGTCGATCACCACAAACTTCTCGCCGTATACGATGGCAGCTGTCTGCTTTCTTTCTTTGATCTCAATCACCACCGTATCAGGAAGAGACCGGCGTACGGTCACTTCCTGCATGTAGGCATCTCTGGACAGTCTCTGCCGGATGTCCGAAAGCCCGGCTTTCCAGAAAATATTGTTTCCTGTTTTACACCCGCCCATGACCAGGATCTCATCATCCGAGTAGTAGCTGTTTCCCTCTACCCGATACTCCGTGATGCTAAACATGGGGGAGGACAGAAACGCAAGAGCCGCTCCCGTGATCAGTAGAAATACAGCCAGCTTCAGCAGCGGACTCTTCCGTTTTTTCCGTTTTTCTCTCGCTTTTCTTTTCAATGTTTCCTCCCAGCTGCCGGAGCCCTTTCTCCAGCTCCTCATAGCCTCTCTCAATATGCTGTATCCCTGTTACGACCGTTTCTTTCTCTGCCATAAGACCGGCAAGAACCAGTGCCGCGCCGCCCCGCAGATCCCGGGCACAGACTTCCGCACCCTGCAGTCCGTCTACCCCTTTTATTATAGCATTTTTCCCGCAGGTTTCAATATTTGCTCCCATTTTCATCAGTTCTTTTTTATGCGTAAACCGGTTCTCGAAAACCCCTTCACAGATTTGTGTTTCTCCGGCTGCACAGGCAGCCAGTGTCATCAGCTGGGGCTGACAGTCTGTAGGAAAACCGGGATAAGGTGCTGTCGAAACCGTTCCCGGACTTCTGAGCCGCCCCGACGAAACCAGTTCAATCCGGTCCTGAAAACTGCGGATGCGGCAGCCCATATTTTCCAGCACCTGCAGTACCGACCCCAGAAGTCCGCCTCGGACACCGGTAAGCATTCCCTCTCCGCCGGTACCGGCCAGTGCCATCAGATAGGTGGCTGCCTCAATGCGATCTTCCATGATGAAATACATGGCATCCGAAGTCCCTTTTCCACCCAGCACCGCGATGGTTCCGGTCCCTGCGCCGTACACATGAAAGCCGCAGTTCCGCAGGAAACCCTGCAGATCCATAATTTCCGGTTCCATGGCGCAGTTTTCCAGCACTGTCAGTCCTTCTCCCGAGAGGGCTGCCATCATCAGATTCTCCGTCGCACCCACGCTGGGATACGGCAGCACATATTTTCCGCCCCGGCATCTGCCGCTGCAGACCACTTTTTCCGCATCTTCCGTTACCGTATATCCCAGATGGCGCAGTCCATCTATATGTATGTCGATGGGACGGCTTCCGATATTGCAGCCTCCCGGTCGGCAGATGACCGCTTCTCCGGTCCGCATCAGCAGGCTTCCCATCAGAAACACAGAGGACCGGAGCATGGACATGAGGGAATGCGGCACCGCTGCAGAGGTCAGCTGCCGGCTGTCCACCACCAGGCAGTTTCCTTCCCTCCTGCAATCTGCACCCAGTGCTCTCAAAATATTCATCATGACAGATGCATCCCCGATTTCAGGACATCCGTAGATTTCATGGATGCCTCCCCTGCACAGAGCAGCCGCCAGAATCGGAAGCGCTGCATTCTTCGCTCCCTTCACCTGGTACTCGCCATGGAGCGGGGTTCCGCCCCGTATATGGTAGCTTTCCAATCCAAACACCTCCTGCATTTACTGTCATAGTATGCAGAAGCGTCCGTTCAGGTGCTCCCATACCGTAAATGTCCCCGGGAATGCCCCCGGGAATGTCCCCGACTCGCGGTTAGCCTAAACTAATGCAACAATAGAAACATTTTTTCCGCGAAATGCACGTAATAATTGCAGATTTTGCCCGGAAAACCGCAAAAAAGCCCGGAAAACCGCAAAAAAAAGCCCGGAAATCCGCCGAAATTGGAAATATGTTCCAATCGTTTACGTGTTTTTGGAGCAAAAATCGCGTCATATTGTTGAGTTAGTTGCAACAAACCGGAGGGGTGGAAGAGGCTCCGTCAAAAAAACGCTGAAATGGTGGAAGATCCAACCCTTCAGCGTTTCCTGTTCCTGCTGTCTTATTTATTTCTCTTTCCGGATCGTGTCATAGATGATATCCAGCGCCCGGTCCGGTGCACAGGCCCGGCTGGCACAGCTCATGGCGGCCAGAGCATCCGGGTGGTTTTTCAGGTGAAGCACCTCTTCGATAAGCTTTTCCGAGGTCAGATCCTTTTCCTCCATCAGGATGGCACCGCCCCGGTCCGCCACTGCTTTGGCGTTGTAATACTGGTGATTTCCCGTCACATTGGGAGACGGGATCAGCACGCTGGCCTTGCCGCAGACCGTGGTTTCCGCCACGGACAGGGCGCCGGAACGGCTGATGACCACATCGCAGGCTGCCAGATACTGATCCATGGGATCGATGTAATCCCGGATCAGGATATTCTCCCGGATCCGGATGTTCTTTTCACGGGCTTTTTCCAGAGTGGCTTCGTAATACCACTTTCCGGTGCCAAAGATGAGCATGACCTTTTCCTGGCCGTTGACCGCTTCCATCAGGTCGAAGGCCACTTCGTTGATCTTTTCCGCACCCAGGCTGCCGCCGAAGGACAGGACGATGAACGCATCCTGCGGGAAGCCGAGATTTCGGCGTGCCTCCTCTCTGGTCAGCTGAAAAAAGCTGCGGCGGACCGGATTTCCCGCATCCACCAGCTTTTCCGGTTCTTTGAAATATTTCGCCGCATCGGGAAAACCGAGAAAAATATGTTTTACATACCGCTCCAGGAACCGGTTTGCCACCCCCGGATAGGCGTTCTGCTCATGTAAGTACGTCCGGGCGCCGAACTGATGCCCTGCCAGAAGCACCGGCACGCAGACATAGCCGCCGGTACCGATGACCACATCCGGCCGGAACCGTTTCATAATCTTCCGGGCCTCCACCGTACCCTTCAGCACGCCCCAGCCGGTTTTGAAGATTTTCGTCAGATGGCTCCGGTCCAGCCACATGGCTGTGACCATTTCAAAATCGTATCCCGCCCTGGGCACGATTTCCTTTTCCAGCCCGGTTTCGTTTCCGATGTACAGAATCTCCGAATCCGGCTCCATTTCTCTGATTTTATCGGCGATGGCAATGGCCGGATAGATATGGCCTCCTGTGCCGCCGCCTGTAACGATAACTCGCATTTTCTCTCCTTCTGCACTTCGCAAAATCCGCAATCAATCCCTCGATTACAGATCCGAATGTCGTGATACGTTGAGCAATATCCCCACCGAAGCCATGAATAGCATCAGGGCGTTTCCTCCGTAGCTGATGAACGGCAGGATGATGCCCGTCGGCGGCATGGAAGAAGTCACGACAGCCACGTTGATGGCCACCTGCACACCGATCATGATGGTAATGCCTCCCGCCAGCATCATGCCCAGGAAGTCCGGAGCATTCATTGCCACATGGCAGCCCCGCCAGATGAGGATCAGATAAACAATCATCAGGGCCAGTATGCCGAGGAAGCCCAGTTCCTCGCCGATGATGGCCAGGATGAAGTCATTCATCGGTTCCGGAAGATACAGGTTTTTCTGGATGCTGTTTCCCAGACCCAGTCCGGTGAGACCGCCGGTGCCCAGCGCCAGCAGCGACTGCACCACCTGCCAGCCGTCTCCCAGCATATCCGCAAACGGATCCAGGAAGCTGAGCATACGCCTGTACCGGTATCCGCCCTCATCCATGAAGATCAGCAGCATGCCGCCGGCCAGAGCCGTCAGAGCAAGCATGCCGATATGCTTCCACTTGGCCCCGGCAATGAGAACCATGCCTCCTACGATAATGCACAGGGTCATACCGGTGGACATGTTCGGCTGACACATGATCAGCCCGAAATACAGCACCGCCACCGCCAGAACCGGTACCAGACCCCGCCAGAAGTTCTCGATGATCCGCGGGTTCCGATCCAGGAAGCCGGCAGTAAAGATGATGGCTGCCACCTTGGCGCACTCACCGGGCATGATGGTAAACGGCACCCCCGGCACGCCCAGCCACCGGGTTGCACCCATATCGGTGATACCCAGGGGGGTGAAGATCAGCAGCAGCAGGACCAGCCCTGCCAGGAATGCAATCATATACAGCTTCCCCCAGACGTGGTAATCAATCTTATAGCAGATCCACAGGAGCACCGTGCCGATGGCAACCCAGACCAGCTGTTTTTTCAGATAGGCATAGGGATCTCCGCTTTCTGCGATGGCCGCATAATAGCTGGCGCTGAATATCATCACAGTACCGAAGATCACCAGAACGGCCACCAGACCCATGATGATAAAATCGCCGGAATGCACCGCCGACTTTCCCGGCGTTTTTCCTGCCTGCAGCACCGCAGCATCACCATACATCCGCGTGCCGTCCCGCCGCATGCCCTGTCCGTATGAAATTGTTGTTCTGTCCGAACGACGTTTTTTCATGAAACAAACCCGCCTTTTACCAGGATCCCAGGTGAGCTACACAGTCTTTGAAGTGATCGCC
>JAEDMR010000124.1 GCA_016302925.1 Bacillota bacterium | reverse complement strand
ATCTGAATTTTAAACATTTTTCGAAACTGATCGTTGTAATTGATAATCTGGTTTTCCTGATCCAGAATCACCATGCCGTAATCAATGCAGTTCGTAACAGCTTTCAGCGACAGAGACGCCATGGAAGAATTGTTGAAAAAGAAGGAAGTGTGATTCTTCGGCAGGCTGAGGCCGCTGCAGTACTGGATAATCCTGCCGGCCAGCGATTCGTCATTCATGATGCCTGCCGCCATGGAAATGTCGAGAATGGTGTTCAGCGACAGATGCATCGGACCGAGATCAATGACGGTACGGATGTGATCCGGCACGTTTTCGCGGCTGCCGCTGTATAGTGCGACCTCCATCTGTTTTCCCAGCATATTCTTGTTATTGGGGTAATTGATGTACAGGTTCAGATTCTGAAGCCCAAGCTCGTGCAAAACGAACGCTGCCTGATGTGCCTCGGAATTATATTTGAAACAGGTAACGGTTTCCGTTCCGGCAGGAAGCGATTTCAACTTTTGAATGACTTCTTTCTCAAAGGTGAAAGAGAGGAGAATGACTTCTGTATTTGGGTGAAGACAAAATCTTACATCCGGTAAACTATAGGGACTGCCCATTACGAGAATGTCCGGCGGTGTAATTTCTCGCGGAAGCTGTCGTTCCTGCTCGATTTCCCAGCAGTAAGCGTCAATCTCCAGAAAACCTGCGAAAACAGAATAGAGCTCATGAATATACTGATCATTTGATGCACGATCTTTTGTCGCTAATAATAACTTTTTCATCCCATAAAACTCCCGTAAAATACGATAATTCGAAGAATAACCGTGAATACGGCTATGAATATATCATAAAAATCATGTAAAATCAACATAAAATTCGGAAAGAATCGAAAACATCCCAAAAAAATGTATCATCCCATAAAAATGTGATATTCCTGTGAAAATCGTTGGCACAGCTTTTGCTTAATAGAAAAGTGTAGTTTAAATGAGAGACAAACGTGCGCACCTTTTGTCAGTAACGTACAGGAGGAAAAGAATGAATCCCGAAATTCAGAAAAAAATCGTAAAGCCATGGCAGGCACTGTTGATGCTTGCGGTGGGAATTGCAGTTATTATTGTAGGATTATTAGTCTTGAAAGTGAACAATCGAATTGTTCTGGCAGGCGGCGGTGTGATTCTGGCAGCAATGGCATGGGCCTTTGGAATCGGATATGATGAAATTCAGAAGAGCATCAAAGAAACGATCGCTTCCATGATTGTGGCCATGCTGATTCTTCTTGCGGTGGGTACTCTGGTATCCACTTGGATGGCAGCTGGTACGGTTCCGGTTATGATTTATTACGGAATGAAAATCATTACCCCGGGTCTGTTCCTGCCAATCGTCTGTCTGCTATGTACTTTCATGTCTGTGTGCGCAGGAACTTCCTGGGGCACCCTGGCAACGGTCGGTGTGGCATGTATGGGTGTAGCACAGGGCCTGGGCATCCCAGAAGCCGCGGCAGCAGGTGCCATCGTGGTTGGTGCATTTTTCGGGGATAAGATTTCCCCGCTATCCGATTCACCGGTTATCACATCTTCTGTGACGGACACCGATATGATGACAGGTATCAAGCATGCATTGATTACAACAGGACCGGCATATGTGATTTCCCTGGTGTTCTTCGTGATTTACGGATTGCGCTATGGGGATGGCACGGTCGGAGGAGAAGTCTATGAAGATATTATCCAGACCGTTTCTTCCAATTTCCACTTATCCCCGATTCTGCTGATTCCGGTTCTTGTGGTTATCGTATTAATTGTTCTGAAGAAACCAACGATCCCGACCTTTGTGGCAGGTATTGTAGTCGGCGGCATTTTCGCAATGGCAGTGCAGGGAATGGATTTCGCTACGCTTCTGAGCACCATGTATTCCGGATATGCAGGAGAATCCGGTTCTGCGACCGTTGATGCAATGCTGAACCGGGGCGGATTAACAAGCATGCAGGGAACCATTACCTTGCTGATGGCTGCAGCAATCTTCGGTTCGCCGCTGAAAGCAGCAGGTGTTCTGGATATTCTGCTGGGCTATATGGAAAAGGTGGCGAAAAATGCGAAGAGCATGTCCCTTGGCTGTACGCTGATACACACCCTGTTCTTCTTTATCACCGGAGCTTACTATGTCACATATCCGGTCATCGGCGGCATGGTAAAGGATATGTATCCGAAGTATGGTCTGGATAAGAAGAACCTAATGCGTTCCATGCTGGATACCGGAACGGGTCTTGCACCAATGGTACCGTGGTCCACAACCGGTTCTTACACGGCAGCAACCCTGGGCGTAGCAAACATGGCGTTCCTGCCGTTTGCACCGATGCTGTGGCTGTCCATCCTGTTTACACTGCTGATTTCCATTACCGGAATCGGTCTGGCGAAGACGACAGAAGAAAATGTTGAAAAGGCTGCATAGCCGTACTATAATCAAAGCACAGGGAGTCAAGGAGGAGAAAAGAGCGAATGGACAGAGTGGAAAAGCTGTATCAGGATTTGATCCGAATCAACAGCGTAAGCGGAAATGAAAACGAAATTGCACATTTCATAGGCAGGGAACTGGAAAGCATGGGCCTTACGCCGCATTATACGCACTATCGGGAAATGACACAGTCCGATTCCGTCGTCACGGTATTAGACAGCGGAAAGCCGGGAAAAAATATTTTGCTGATCGGTCATATCGACACGGTGGATTTTGGAAAGGGATGGGAGACCAATCCTCTGGTGCCGACCGTCGTCGGAGACAGAACCTACGGCCGGGGTGCAATGGATATGAAAGGCGGCGATACTGCAATTCTGGAGACGCTGCGCTACTATACAGAGCACAGAGAGGAATTCACCGGAAAGATCACGGCGGCATTTGTCGCGGATGAGGAGGTACTTTCCAGAGGGACCTATCAGGTGAAGGCAGAAGGGTGGCTGGATTCGGTTGATTATGCAGTGATGGGAGAATGCAGATTTGACAATGTAGCGGTCGGCTTTCGCGGAAGATATGTCTACGATATCCTGGTAAAGGGAAAGGTTGCACATACGAAATACTATCCGCAGGAAGGCGAAAATGCAATCCTGACGGCAGCGGCATTTGCGGCTGAAATCGAAAAGCTGCCGACGGCGTCCCATCCGAAGATGAATTGCGGAACATGGTGCGTAAAAACCATCGAAGGTGGTTATGATAATGCGCTGAAGGTATGTGATGAATGCAAAATCGGTGTGGAACGATATGTTGTTCCCGGAGAAACGACGGAAGGCTGCCGAAAGCAGCTTGTGGAACTGGCGGAGAAACTGGGAATCGCAGAGAAGGTGGAGATTCAGCTTCGTCCAAGAGAACTGCCGTATATGGAAGCGTTTGATGTGCCGGAAGATCATGAACTGGTAAAATCGGTGAGAAAGCATTATGCGGACATCGTGGGAGAAACATTGCCGTGTGCATATGATATGTCCGTTTGCGATTCCTGTATTCTGGGAGCAATGGGAATCCCGACAATTACCTTCGGGCCATCCGGCGGCAACATGCACCAGGCAAATGAATACGGATACTATGCCCATGTGACAGCGTGCATTGAAATCTACAAACGGATTGTACGCGACATGTTAAATGCATAACCTTCTGAATGACTTTTGAATTTGCAGAGGCAGTCTGGACTGTCTCTGTAAAATTCATTTTGCACTGATGGATGGGGAATGGTATACTGGATAAGTGAATGAATGGAGACGGAAAGGAGTAACCGGCCTGGGGGCCGAAAATATCATTCGAAATGTTGAAAGAACTATTTGAAATTTATTTCACCTCGGTGAAAGTGGGCGCCATGACCTTCGGCGGCGGCTATGCCATGCTGCCGATTCTGCAGAAGGAAGTGGTGGAAAAAAAGCCGTGGAATACGGAGGAAGAAATCCTCGACTATTATGCACTGGCTCAGTGCCTGCCGGGCATTATCATGGTCAATACCCTGGGTTTTGTGGGACAGAAACGAAAAGGCACTGCCGGTGCCATTGCCAGCGGACTGGGCGCGGTCACGCCGCCGCTGATTATCATTACGATTATCGCAGCTCTTCTGACTGCATTTGCAGATGTGCCGGCTGTGCAGAATGCCTTCGCTGGAATCCGCGTCTGCGTCTGCGTGCTGATTTTCAACTCTATCCTGAAACTTTGGAAAAGTTCCATGGTGGATAAAAAATGTCTGGCCATCTTTCTGGTGGTGACAGCAGGATCGCTGTTCCTGGACCTGAGCCCGATTCTCTTCGTGGTCGGTGCAGGGATCCTGGGCATCCTGATTCAGATGGCAGGAAGGAGGAAGGCGAAATGACATTGATTCGACTGTTTTTTGAATTCCTGAAGATCGGCCTGTTCTCTGTGGGAGGCGGCATGGCAACTCTGCCGTTCCTGTATGATATGTCGGATAAGACCGGCTGGTTCACCTACGCACAGATTGCGGACATGCTGGCAGTATCCGAGTCAACTCCGGGGCCGATTGGTATAAACATGGCCACCTATGTAGGCTACACCACAGCCGGTATCCCCGGTGCACTTGCTGCCACCATCGGCACCATTATCCCGGGTATTGCCCTGGTGCTGATCATCACCGCCATTTTAGATAAGTTCAGAAATAATGTATATGTGGAAGGAGCCTTCTACGGACTGCGTCCTGCTTCTGTGGGGCTGATTACGGCAGCAGGCATTCTGGTGGTTGAGATTTCCCTGATGAACACCGCTCTCTACCAGCAGACCGGCTCCATCGTGGATCTGTTCCAGTGGAAAGCCATCGCCTTGGCTGCACTCCTGCTGGTACTGACCCGGTGGGTGAAAAAGACCAAAGGTCTCCATCCTGTATATTTCATCGTGTTTTCTGCGGTGGTGGGCATCGTGTTCCATTTCGCAGGGGTGTAGAAACGAAACATGTTGATAAAACCCGGACTGACGAGCAGCCCGGGTTTTTAATATGGTCTGAAAATGGTGGAAGCTTCTTCATTGCAGAAATCGGAGAATTATAGTATAGTTGTAATAAGTGCAAAAGAAAAAGGAGAATGCTTTATATGGAAAAAGGACAGATCTTAGAATTAAAAATAGAAGACATGTCGGCCGAAGGCCAGGGCATCGGCAAAGCAGACGGATTCACCGTATTCGTGAAGGATGCGGTGGTAGGCGATGTGGTGAAGGCCGAACTGACGAAAGTGAAGAAGCATTACGGTTTCGGCCGTCTGACAGAAATCACAGAGCCATCAGAAAACCGCATGGAGCCGCTGTGCCCTTACAGCAGCCAGTGCGGCGGCTGCACCTACAGCAATCTGGATTACGAAGCGCAGCTAGCCCTGAAAGAAAAACAGGTTGCAGACAAGCTGACCCGGCTGGGCGGACTGGAAAATCCGGTGATTCGGCCCATTATCGGCATGGAGGACGAACCTTTCCGCTACCGGAATAAGGCCAGCATGCCCGTCAGCACCGGCGGTCTGATCACGAAAAAAGGCGGCATTGTCACCCCGGTCCATGAGCCGCGAATCGGATTCTATCAGGCCAAGAGCCACGACGTGGTTGACGTCAGCGATTGCCTGCTTCAGTCAGAACCCGCCATGGCCGCCGCCCAGGCCCTCCGCCAGTTCATGGAGGAAGACCACATCACATCCTATGATCCGCGGTGGGAAAAGGGCCTCATGCGCCACCTGATCGTCCGCACCGCAGCCGGCACCGGACAGGTCATGGTGATCCTGGTCATCAACGGCAAAGGCATTCCAAACGCCGCCAAGCTGGTGGACATGCTGGATGAAGCCATCTACAACGTTCCCGTCTATGAAGAGGGGCTCCTGGCCGGCGTGGAATTCAATCTGGCCAGCGTTGTAGTCAATATCAATAAGAAGAACACCTCCCAGATCCTGGGGGACGAGTGCATCACCATCGCCGGCAGTCCGACCATTCTGGAAGAAATCGGCGGCCTGCAG
>JAEDMR010000123.1 GCA_016302925.1 Bacillota bacterium | reverse complement strand
AGGAACAATGGTGGTAAAGTCGCAGATGGTCCAGAGCTGTGCCGGTGTGCCATCGCTGTATACGTTCAGAATAGTAACCAGCATACCCCATAACGGTGTCCCCAGAATGAAGATTTTTTCTGCAATTTTCAGTACCTTATCATTGTTCTTCAGCCAGTGTCTCAGAATGACGCTATAGTATGTGAACCATCCGGTAGACGTTGTCAGTCCGAACAGGAAGATGGATAAAGCAATCAGTACTCTTCCTGCGAACCCCATTCCGGATTCAAAGGCTGTCAGCGTCAGCGTCGCACCCTGCAGGCCGGAACTCCAGAAACCGGTTACGATAACAACAAGGCCTGTCATGGAACATACGACGATGGTGTCCATGAATACTTCAAACGCACCCAGAAGCCCCTGTTTTACCGGATGATCCGTTTTCGCCGCTGCGTGGATCATCGGAGAAGTACCCCATCCTGCTTCGTTACTGTATACGGAACGTGCGAAACCTAACCGCATTGCAGTTGCCACCGTTGCACCCAGGAAGCCGCCGGTTGCTGCCTGTGTGGTAAATGCACCTTTGAAAATCAGGCCGAATGCAGCCGGAATTGCTGTGATATTCCTGCATAAGATGATCAGGCATCCAATCACATAGAAGGAACACATGATAGGTACCAGATAAGACGCAATCTTTCCGACTTTTTTGATACCTCCGAAGATTACGATGTAGATTCCAATGACATAAATCACGGAAGGTACAATGAACGGAATATCAAACGTGGAACCGATGGCTTCCGACACCGTGTAGTTCTGCGCTGTGATGAACCAGGTACTGAAGATCATGGCACCGAAACATACTGCAAATATGAGCCAGAAACCATACTTCTTTTCCTCACCCAGACCCTTTTGCATATAGAACGTCGGTCCGCCGATATAAGTACCGTCTTCATTTTTCTGTCTGTAATATACACCCAGTGTTACCTCGCACATCTTGATAATCATGGCAAGCAGTGCTGCAACCCAGAGCCAGAACAGTGCTCCCGGACCACCGGTTGCAATGGCTGTAGCAACACCGGACATATTGGATACGCCTACGGTTCCGCCGATGGCCACGGAAATTGCCTGAAAAGGTGTCAGATTTTTTCCATCGTCCCCGCCGCCGGTACGGCTCTCTTTGCTGAACATGTTTTTCACGATATAACCGAAATGGCGGAACTGGAAGAACCCCGTGCGTACCGTCAGATAAATTCCGGTTACCAGAATGGTGATCAGCAGCGGCAGACCCCAGAGCCAGCCGGTAATTGATTCAAATACTGCAAACATTACATTACTCCTCCTTAAAACATATGATAATTACGAACACCTATATATTTAGCAAAAACCGTGCCAATAGATTTTGTGAAGAAAATGCAAATATTACCTGAAAAAACAGCGATCAAAAAGGATAATACTGTTGCTTTATCCTTTAAATCATCCTATAATTGTCCTATGAAAACTATTTATATCGTGTTTAACAACAAAGAAAAAATCGACGTCTGGTCCTCCATGTACGATAATCTGAAGGCCGTCTTTGCAGACTATGTATCCGTCAAGATCTGTTTTCTCGACGAAACGAATTCGTCAGACCTGACGGATGGCGACCTTTTTCTTGTACTCTATCGGGACCGTGTCTATCCGATGAAGAAATATGTCTCCTCTCTGGACAAGGTTATCGTCATGTCTCGCACAGTTCAGAGAAAATACCTGGATGAACTGTATGAACTGCCGGAAGGCACAGAGCTGCTCGTGGTCAATGATTCTGAGGAAAGTACCATACAGACCGCAAACAATCTGTATGCTCTGGGTCTGAATCATCTGAACCTGGTTCCCTTCCTTCCGAATGAACCAAACCCGGCCTATGGACGGATACGTATTGCTGTGACGCCGGATGAAGAGGATATGGTACCGCCGCATATTAACCGAATTATAAACATTCAAAGCAGATGCATCGATACCAATACTTTCATTACGATTATCAATAAACTGAATCTGAATAACGATCAGATTACACGCAATCTGCTGAAGTATACCCAGACGCTGGCAAGCAGCGGCACTGACCCTGCCAGAAAATACATAACAGATAATCTAAAAGAGGAAATGCTGAAAAACGCATTCGAAGCGTCCGGAAATGCCATTCTGCTCACCGACGCATCCCGTGTACCTGTATACTGCAACGATAAGGCCGCCGCCTTTTTCAACATTACAGTGGGAAGCAGCCAATGCCTTCTGGATCGATTCGGCCGCGGATACGAGGATATCTTCTCATCGGAAGACTATCAGAACCGGCTGATTCGTATCGAAGGCAGCAATTATATTTTCACCCGCAGCACCATTCGCATTGTAGATCAGGTGATTGGATATTCCTTCTATATCAATACGGAAAAAGATCTGAAAAACATGGAACTGGATATCAACAAGCAGTTGATTAAGAGCGGGCTGGTTGCCAAATATCATTTCAAAGATATTATTGGACACTCTGATGCCATGGAGCAATGCATTGCGAGGGCAAAAAAAGTCGCACTTACGGATTTTACTGTGCTGATCAGCGGTGAAAGCGGCACCGGGAAAGAGCTGATGGCACAATCCATCCACAACTTTTCTGCCCGGAAGGACCGTCCCTTTGTAGCCATCAACTGTGCTGCCTTGCCGGAATCTCTGCTGGAAAGTGAACTGTTCGGCTACGAAAAAGGGGCATTTACCGGTGCCTCAGCCCAGGGAAAACTTGGTCTTTTCGAACAGGCGAATCGCGGAACCGTCTTTCTCGATGAAATCGGAGATATGTCCTTAAATCTGCAGGCCAGACTGCTTCGCGTACTGCAGGAAAAACAGCTGATGCGTCTCGGAAGTGATAAAGTCATCAACATCGATGTGCGGATTATTGCCGCTACCAACCGTGATCTTCCCGAAGCAATCCGCAGACATGAATTCCGCGAAGACCTTTATTACCGACTCTGCAATATTCCAATCAAGCTTCCGCCGCTGCGGGAGCGAAAGGAAGATATTCCTGCCATTTTCACATCTTTTCTGAATGATGCAGATGACCTGATGACCAATGCGCTGTTTTTTCAGCTCAAGCAATATGACTGGCCCGGTAATATTCGTGAGCTGAAAAATGCAGCAGACTATTTCCGTACGCTGGGAGAACTGCCGGATACCGTGCAGAACGCTGCGCCTGAAGGCAGCAATTTGAAAATCGAAAACACTTCGGCAGATGCAATGATGAATGTGGATTGTCCCGAAGACAGTGAGCTCAATGTGCTGATTCTGACCCTGATACGCACCCACTCCACCGCCTCCACCGGAATCGGACGCACCGCAATCCTGCAGCTGCTGCGTGAAAGAAATGTCAGGATCAGTGACAATAAGCTCCGTCTCAGGCTCCATGAACTGGAAAAACAGAACTTGATCTATACGACCCGCGGCCGCACCGGCTTCCGGCTTCGGTAATCCAAAGCCGGAACGCCCTCAGCCGGCCCAAAAACGACAAAGAACGGCAGACTGTACATTCTGCCGTTCAAAAGTTGATCAACTAATTTATTTCTGAAAATTAAGCTTCAGCCACTACTTCTTTACCGTCATAGTAGTTGCAGTTCGGGCAAACTCTGTGCGGAAGTTTCGGTTCGTGACACTGTGGGCAAATGGATAAGCCCGGTGCGGTCATCTTCATGTTAGCGGATCTTCTCTTGTCTCTTCTAGCCTTAGAAGTTTTTCTCTTAGGTACTGCCATATTTTAACACCTCCTTGTGCGTCATTTTCTGTATTTCATTGTATACAAAATATGTCAACACCGTCAACCACTTCATTATACACTTGGTGACCGGATTTGTCAACAATTATTTTAATTTGCTTACAATGTTCAGAGTATCTCTTGCGATCATCAGCTCTTCATTGGTCGGGATCAGCAGCAGCTTAACTCTCGCATCATCGGTAGAGATGAGGGTTTCCTTGCCTCTTACCTTATTCTTTACAGGATCCAGCTTGATGCCCAGGTTGCCCAGTTCGTGGCAGATGATTTCTCTCATGGATGCGTCATTTTCGCCTACGCCGGCAGTGAATACGATGGCATCCACGCCGTTCATTTCAGCGATGTATGCACCGATATAGAATCTTACCTTGTGTGCGAAGACTCTCAGTGCCAGATCTGCTCTTTCATTGCCGTCTTCTACCGCAGCTTCGATGTCTCTGAAGTCGGAGGATACGCCGGAAATACCCAGAACGCCGGACTTCTTGTTCATCACATTGTCCATTTCAGCCTGGGACAGGCCTTCCTTCTTGGCGATGAAGTTTACGATAGCCGGGTCGATGTCTCCGGAACGGGTACCCATTACCAGACCTTCCAGCGGAGTGAAGCCCATGGAAGTATCGATACACTTGCCGCCCTTGATTGCGGAAACGGATGCACCGTTGCCCAGGTGGCAGGTAATGATCTTCAGATCATTGATGTTTACGTTCAGAATGTCAGCGGCTCTCTGGGAAACATACTTGTGGGATGTTCCGTGGAAACCGTATCTTCTTACACCGTACTTGGTATAATATTCATAAGGCAGCGCATAGATATAGGATTCTGCAGGCATGGTCTGATGGAATGCAGTATCAAACACACCAACCATCGGTGTATCCGGCATCAGTTCCTTGCAGGCTGCGATACCCAGCAGGTTAGGCGGGTTATGCAGCGGAGCCAGTTCCACACACTCTTCCAGCGCCTTGATGACTTCTTCGGTGATCAGAACGGAATCCGCATACTTTTCACCTGCATGTACGACTCTGTGTCCTACTGCACCGATTTCATCCATGGAAGCAACCACGCCGTGTTCCTTGTCCTGAATTGCCATCAGAACCTGTGCAATGGCATCCTTATGGTCTTCCATCGGAGTCACCAGCTTGTACTTGTCCATGCCGATCTTTTCATGAGTGATAACAGAGCCTTCCATGCCGATTCTTTCCACCAGGCCCTTTGCCAGTAATACTTCATTGGTCATATCCAGAACCTGATATTTTAATGAAGAGCTGCCGCAATTGATTACTAAAACTTTCATGTATTTCATATCCTCCATTAAATTAATTGACGATAACTTAGCCTTAAATATTATACACTTCTGTATTCCACATTTCAAGTATTTTCCTTAAAAAACCGCACCCTTTCCACCATATCGCAGTGTTCATACAGGTTTCTCCCGGACGCCAGATTATAGAGATCTGCAGCCAGCATGTCCTTTCGGATCATATCTTCGATTTCCGGTGCTTTTTCCAGATCCCGGTTCACATTGGTAATCACAGGCAATCCACAGATCCCGGCCTTTTTCACAGCCTTCAGATACCGGCTTCCCCTCTCGTTCAGAGAAAGCACCCGGACGTAATCCCTGCACGCGTTTACGTCTTCTTTCGTGACTCCCAGCAAAATCTGGGCGGCAAACCTCTGCATTCTCGTCCTGGTGTATCGTTTGGATTTCAGGGTGTCATAGAGATCCTCCATGGACCGGCAGCTGCGGATTTCATTTCGCGCCTTGTTGCCGAGGCCTTCCCCGCCTGCCTCCGCCAGATCCAGTATCTCTGCCGGCGTGGAAAGAATCTTCTGGGCAACCATGCGGAAGTACGATTCTTCTCTGTTTTTCAGTGTTTCCACACTGACCTGCAGGCCGTCCGGGACCCAGCCTGATACATCAAGACCGCTAGCTGCCATCTGCCGGATGGCAGTGGCCGAGGCAAATCTTCCTGACGGTTTCGGATCATGGTAACCCGCCCCCTGCCGTTTTACAGTGACCGGTTTCGCCTTGTCCATATATTTCAGATATTCCAGGGCAAGGATGTGGTTAGGACTCTGGAGCATGTCCTGTTCCTCTTCGTTCAGAATACCCTTCAGGACCTGCTGCCGTGCCCTTGGCCAGGAAAAGCCCTCCTTCACCAGGGGCAGCATTCTCTGCTC
>JAEDMR010000007.1 GCA_016302925.1 Bacillota bacterium | reverse complement strand
GTCTTGATATCTGCCTGGATGCCGGCGCCTCCGCTGGAGTCACTTCCAGCGATTGTTAATGCTGTTCTCATTTTTTGCTTCCTTTCTTGCTATGAACATTTGCACTAATTTTTTTACGCGACAGAAGGTGGTGCCCCCAATCTGCCGCGGGGAATGCTGCATGCTTCACTGTATTTCAGCGTGCTGCAGCCCTCTCCCAAAATAGATCAAACCCACTCAGGTTTTCTAACGCAAGGTCTGCGGCACGCCGGATTTCTTCCCAGTCTTCTCGGCTGCCTTCATCATAAAGACCCAGAACACGGAATCCGGCGGCTGCTGCCGTTTTCATGGCATACAGTCCGTCTTCCGCTACCCAGATTTCTTCCGGATGTGCACCAAGACAGTCTGACGCCTGGAAAAAGATTCGCGGCTGTTCCTTTCCTGCCCCCGCTTCACTGCAGGTGAATACTTTTTTGAAATACTGCAGCACACCCAGCCGGGAAAACGCTGCTTCGATATACTCCTTTTTGCTGGAGCTGGCGATGGCCATGGGAATTCCCTTTTCATGGAGCCGGCAGAGAAAGTCAAATGCCCCTTCCTTCAGCTGTGCCTCGTGAAAATAGAATTTTTCCACCACCTGCAGCACGCCTTCCAGCACTTCCTCTGCTTCCTGGGGCAGATGGTAGGTATCCTTCAGGTACCGTGCGCCGTCTTCCAATGTCATGGTGAACAGCTTTCTTCCAAGTCCTTCCTCTGCTGCAATTCCCAGTTTTTTCAGATATCTGGCCCCCGCATCTTCCCACACATAGGAAGAATCCAGTAAGGTACCGTCCACGTCGAATATCATACCCCGGATCATTTTTCGGCCACCATTTCTTCCGTCATCTGCTTTAGCTCAGCAGCGGCTTTTTCGATCTCCGGCTGACCGAAGATGGCACTGATCACCGCAATGCCGCAGAGTCCTCTTCCGGAAAGCTTCTTCACATTGCTTCGGGTGATTCCTCCGATGGCGATGACCGGAATGTCCACCGCTTCGCAGATCGCCTGCAGCGTTTCATGGCTCATGTCACCTGCATCCGCCTTGGATCCCGTCGGGAAAACCGCACCGGCTCCCAGGTAATCTGCGCCCCTCTCCTGAGCCCGCAGTGCTTCCTCCACCGTGTGGGCTGATACGCCGATGATTTTCTCCGGTCCCAGCTTCGCCCGCACATCGCCGGCTTCCATGTCATCCTGCCCCACATGCACGCCGTCTGCATCCACTGCCAGCGCGATATCCACATCATCATTGATGACGAAGGGAACATTGTATTTCCTGCACAGTGCTTTGATTTCCCGGGCTTCCGCCAGAAAGGCTTCCTTTTCCAGATGCTTTTCCCTAAGTTGCACGAAGGTGACGCCGCCCTGCAGGGCCTGTTCCACCTGGCTGCACAGGGTTTCCCCTTCCTGCAGCCAGTGACGGTCTGTCACCGCATACAGCAGCAGGCTTTTTTTCAGTTTTTCCTTAGAGAATTTCATCGTTCGCTCCCGTCTCCTTCCTCCATGCATGTCAATTCTCCTCATTCCAAAAAAAACGGATTATTCAAAAAAACGGACGTTCCGAAATGGAACACGTCCGCGATACGCTTAAATATTTTCCCTACGCTGGCATTATCCATATCAGGTTCATGGGTCAAGACGATACAGTCTACTCTCAGCCTGCTTGCCGCAAGCTCCCCGGTTTTCAGTTCAAGATGTATTATAACCCTGTTGGAATAAAATGTCCAGCTTTTGTGAAAAGAATGTATAACGAAACTCCCTCTTCACTCCCTTCCCTTCTGCCGCATAAAATAGAACATGCAGGGAGGTATTGCCATGGAATTCTATTATCGTCAGATTGATCAGGCACTGGAGAGCGCACCGGTCATACGGGCGAAGGATCATCCGAAGATCGTCATGTGCAGCGACTGCCACCGGGGCATCGGCACGTGGAACGACAGCTTTCTGCAGAACAAGCCCCTGTATATGGCTGCTCTGCAGTATTACCGCCGCAATCACTTCACATACATTGAGCTGGGGGATGGCGACGAACTCTGGGAAAACCGCCGGTATCAGGATATCTGTCATATCCACAGCGATGTATTTCAGCTGCTGACGGATTTCCAGACGGCAGGCAGGCTGTTTCTTCTCTGGGGCAATCATGACCGGGCAAAATCCGCAAAGCGGTTCGTCACTGCCCCGCAGGACTGTTTTCCCCTTCTGACACCGATCTTTTCCCAGGGGCTGATCATCCGCGGGCAGGACGGATGTCCGGATCTGCATCTGATTCACGGGCACCAGACGGACCTTCTGAACAATCAGCTCTGGAGAGCTGCGCGATGGATGGTACGCTACCTGTGGAAGCCATTGGAGCTTGCCGGGGTCAATGATCCTACCAGTGCTGCGAAAAACTACTCCAGAAAGAATCGTTCCGAACAGCGCATGAACACCTGGGCCGTCAGCCGGAAAAAGATTCTGGTAGCAGGCCACACCCACCGTCCTGTCCTTTCCATGGAACCCAGCAGCTTCTATTACAATTCCGGTTCCTGTGTCCATCCGGGCTCTATCACCTGCCTGGAGCTGACCTACGGCCAGCTGACCCTGGTGAAATGGACTACCTGTGTGGATGAGCGCCGGTATTTCTATGTCTGCAGAGAAGTCCTGTCCGGGCCGAAAAATTTGTGCCAATTCAGGAATCATTCTCAAATTCCTTGACATACTGATCAAAAAAAGGTACTATGTTCAATGTGAGAAAATTTCTCAATTTGAAACAGAACAGAAAGGAAAGCATAAAATGGCCACCTACCAGACCATACAGAAAAAAGAACTGCTGCAGTTTCTGGAGCAGCACGGCGAGCGGGCCTATACCATCGATGAGATGGTCTCTGCCATGGAAACAGATCCTGCCTGCAGCAGCCGTCCCGGGAAAAGCACCATCTACCGGCTGCTCCCTTCTCTGGTGGAAGCCGGCACGGTTCACCGCTTCAGCAGAGGAAGCGGGCGGAAAGCATCCTACCAGATTGTGGGCGGCCAAAGCTGCCACGGTCACATTCACATGAAATGTACCGGCTGCGGCAGGCTGCTCCACATGAGCGACGATGCCTCCATGGCCCTGGCGGAAGAAATCGCCCGGACGAACCGGTTCACCGTGGATCTGGCCCGTACCCTGCTTTACGGAACATGTGAAGGCTGTCTTGCCTCCGGGAAGGAGGGTGGAGACCATGAATAAAGACATGGGAAGAAAGAAACGGCATGCGCTTCCGGCACTGCTTCTTCCTGTTTTGCTGGCAATCCTGATTCTTTCCGGCTGCCGCGCCGGGGACATGCCATCCGACGCCAGCGAAATTGCCGCAGGAAAGCCTTCCATCGTCTGCACTGCCTTTCCCCAGTACGACTGGACCCTGCAGATTCTGGGCAGCCGTGCGGATCAGTTTTCGGTCGTCTTGCTGAATCATCAGGGTGCGGACATGCACAGCTTCCAGCCTACAGCAGCCAACATGGTCAGCATGGCAAACTGTGATCTGTTCATCCATATGGGCGGATACTCCGAAAGCTGGGTTCCGGCAGCACTGGAGTCGGCGGGGAATCCGGATGCCGCGGTACTCACTCTGCTGGATCATGTGGAGAAGCGGGAGGAGGAATTTACCCCGGGAATGGTCCACGACGCCCACCATGATCATGCCCACGGCCATGCAGATGACATCGGCAGCGACGATGGGGATGCACATAGCCATGAGGAGGGTCATGAGGCAGAAGAAGTGGAGTACGACGAACATCTGTGGCTTTCCCTACGCTGCGCCCAGGATGCCTGCCGCAGCATCGCAGATGCGGTATGCAGCCTGGACCCTGCCCACGCAGAAGAATATGAAGAGAATCTGCAGCACTACTACAGCAGCCTGCAGGCGCTGGATCGGGAATATGAAACGGTTGTCAGTAATGCGGAGTGTCCGATTCTGCTCTTTGCAGACCGTTTTCCGTTCCGTTATCTGGCACATGATTATGACATAGAGTGCTTCGCCGCCTTCCCGGGCTGCTCTGCGGAAACGGAGGCAAGCTTCGAGACCATTCTCGCCCTTTCGGAAGAACTGTCCGCACACCAGCTGCAGTCCGTCATTCTGCTGGAAGGCAGCAAGACGGATTTTGCACAGACGGTGATCCGCAATTCCGAGAGAAAAGATGCCCGGATCCTGACCCTGAATTCCATGCAGGCGGCAGGCCAGAGGGAAGCTGACGCAGGCATCACGTATCTTTCCATCATGGAAGACAATCTGCAGGTGCTGAAAACCGCACTGCAGGCACAATAGACTGGAGGAAAACATGGCACTACTCACCTGTGAGAATCTGACCCTGGGCTTTGAAGGCCAGCCGGTCACGAAAAATCTGAATTTTACCGTAAATCAGGGGGACTACCTTTGCATCGTGGGCGAAAACGGATCCGGCAAATCCACCCTGATGAAGACGATTCTGCACCTGCGAAACCCCATCATGAGCGGCTCCATCACCACCAGCGACGGGCTGAAACCGACGGAAATCGGCTATCTGCCCCAGCAGACGGATGTGCAGCGGGATTTCCCTGCTTCGGTACGTGAAGTAGTTCTTTCCGGCTGTCTGTCCCGCTGCGGTCTTCGGCCGTTTTATTCCCGGCAGGACAGGCTTCGGGCAGCAAAAATCATGGATCGGCTGGGCATCTCTCACCTGTCGGGCGAATCCTACCGCTATCTTTCCGGCGGGCAGCAGCAGCGTGTTCTTCTGGCCCGAGCACTGTGTGCTACGGAAAAAATGCTTCTGCTGGATGAACCGGTGGCAGGCCTGGATCCGGCGGCAACCGCAGAAATGTATGATATGATCGGAAAGTTAAATAAAGAGGAAGGCATCACCGTCATCATGATTTCTCACGACATCACCCAGGCCCTGGGACAGGCTTCCCATATTCTGCACCTGGCCAGAGAGCCCCTGTTTTTCGGCACCAAGGAGGAGTATCTGCGAAGCTCCATCGGGCAGGCCTTCGCTACCATCATGATCGCAGGAACCGAGGGAGGTGACAGCAATGACTGATCTGCTGCATATGCTGGGAGAATATCTGAAATATCCTTTCGTCCAGTACGCATTCATTACCGGCGTGCTCATCGCTCTGTGTTCTTCTGTTCTGGGCGTGACACTGGTTCTCAAGCGGTATTCCTTCATGGGAGACGGTCTGTCTCACGTGGCCTTCGGCGCCATGGCGGTGGCGGCGGTACTCAGTGTCACCGATGAAATGCTGATTGTCCTTCCGGTTACGGTAGTGACTGCAGTCTTCCTTCTGAGAAACGGACAAAATGCCAGAATGCGGGGCGATGCGGCGCTGGCCATGGTTTCCGTCGGTGCCATGGCCCTGGGATATCTGCTGCTGAATCTGTTTTCTCCGTCGTCCAATGTTTCCGGCGACGTGTGCAGTTCCCTGTTCGGATCCACCTCCATCCTGACCCTGTCAGCCAGTGATGTGGCAGTCTGCGCCGTCATGTCCCTGCTGGTGCTGGCTGTGGTGGTGCTGTTTTATCACAAGATTTTCGCCATTACCTTCGACGAGACCTTCGCCAGAGCCACCGGCGTCAACACCGGTGCATATAATCTGATCATCGCAGTCGTCACCGCTGTCATCATCGTGCTGGCCATGAGCCTGGTGGGCGCCCTGCTGACCTCTGCCCTGATCATCTTCCCGGCTTTATCTGCCATGCGGGTTTTTCGCAGTTTCTGCAGCGTCATGATCTGCTCGGCTGCGGTTTCCGTGTGCTGCGCCGCACTGGGCATCCTGATTTCTATCGCCGTCTCCACGCCGGTTGGTGCTACGATCGTGTTGGTGGATCTGGTCTGCTTCCTGGGGTTTGCGGCTGCAGGCAGAGTGATGGGACGCTAGCGCAGGTGATTTCTACCATTCCGGCAACCCCCCTGTAAACCCGGGGATTTCAGGGGAAAGACCTTGAAAATCCAGCTGCAAAATGGTATGATAGACTATATTATTTTGAAAAACATTGTGGAGGAAATACAATAATGAAAAAACAAGGCATCGAAACAATCGCTCTGCACGGCGGCTATCAGGCGAAAAACGGAGAACCGCGCCAGCTTCCGATTTACCAGAGCACAACCTATAAATATGACACCAGCGCCGATATGGGCAAGCTCTTCGACCTCGAGTCTGACGGCTACATGTATTCCCGCCTTGCCAATCCGACCTGTGACCTGGTGGCAAAGAAGATTGCAGCCATGGAAGGCGGTACTGCAGCCATGCTGACCAGTTCCGGCCAGGCAGCAAACTTCTTCTCTGTCTTCAATATCGCAGGCTGCGGCGACCACATCGTATCTTCCGCCACCATTTACGGCGGAACATTTAACCTCTTTTCCGTAACGATGGCGCGGATGGGGATTGAGTTCACCTTTGTGGATCCGGACTGCAGCGACGAAGAACTGGAAGCTGCCTTCCGTCCGAATACCAAAGCAGTCTTCGGTGAAACCATTGCAAATCCAGCACTGACCGTGTTTGATATCGAACGCTTTGCCAAAGCAGCCCACGCTCATGGCGTACCTCTGATCGTGGACAATACCTTTGCCACTCCGGTGGGCTGCCGTCCGTTTGAATGGGGTGCAGACATCGTGACTCACTCCACCACCAAATACATGGAAGGCCACGCCTCCACCATCGGCGGCTGCATCGTGGATTCCGGCAACTTCGACTGGACGAAGTATCCGGAAAAATACCCTGGCCTCTGCACACCGGACGACAGCTATCACGGCGTAACCTATACGGAGCGTTTCGGCCTAGGCGGTGCATTTATCACCAAATGCGTGGCACAGCTCATGCGTGACTTCGGCTCCACCCCTTCCCCGCAGTCTGCTTATCTGCTGCATATCGGTCTGGAAAGTCTTCCTGTCCGCTGGGAACGCCACTGCAGCAACGCACAGAAGATGGCGGAATTCCTCGAAGGTCACGAAAAGGTTGCCTGGGTAAACTTCCCTGGTCTGCCTTCCAATAAGTATTATGATCTGGCACAGAAATATCTGCCGAAGGGCTCCTGCGGCGTAATCAGTTTCGGCGTGAAGGGCGGCCGTGCTGCAGCAGAAACCTTCATGGCACATCTGACCCTTGCAAGCATCGAGACCCATGTGGCAGATTCCCACACCTGCTGTCTCCACCCGGCAAGCTCCACTCACCGGCAGATGACCGATGCGCAGCTGGAATCTGCCGGTGTACCTGCAGACCTGATCCGTCTCTCTGTGGGTCTGGAAAACATCGACGATCTTATCGCCGACGTGGAAAATGCTCTGGCGCAGATCTAAGTGAAGATTTAAGTGCAGATCTGAGTAAAAAAACGCTGCTCTGAAAAAATACAATTTATCTGCCAGCTGGATCTGTTCCAGCTGGTATTTTTATACTGTCTGCAGGTATAACTGTATTGTCGTCGGCTTCCAGGGCATTGGTTTAGAACCGGTTAGCTTCATCAACCCCCCTCAAAAGGGCGGTCAAAAAGCGAAAAGAAGGGGGGACTCCCTTTGCGATTGAGCGATTTTATCCAAGAAATTAAATAGTAAATAACTAAATGGAATATAATGGTCGAAAAATAGAAGGGATTCAGCCGGATTGACGACGGCGCCCCCCTTCTTTTGCAATTTTTTATGTCAAAAAAGGGGGGCGCGTGCAAAAATCCATGACTGACCTGTCCGTCGTCATCATAGAATTATAAAAGCTGGCTGTAAAGCCTTCCGTCTCCGGTGCTGTACCAGAGCAGCATACCGTGGCCGCGGGCCGGAATGCGGACCTGCAGGGTCCATTCCGGATACTGTTTCACCAGCTGCAGCCGGTCTCCGGTCAGAAATGCCACGAAAGAAATGTAATTATCCTTTCTCATAGGATGATTGCTGGTAAGATACCAGTCATCCTCGATTTTTTCCACCTGCAGCGGCGCCGGAAGTTCCGTCTCTGCATCTTTATCTGCCACCTGGTCCGACGCCTGGTCCGACGCCTGGTTCGACGCCTGGTTCGACGCCTGCTTTTTTCCCAGTCTGATCGGCTCCAGGGATTCCAGCTTCCTGCCGCAGCAGCTGATATTCGCCTCCCCGGTGGTCACGGTTACATTGCCGCACACCGGACAGACATAAAACTTGCTCTTTTTCATGTTTCCTCCTGTGAAGTCGTTTTCTGCCAGCTCGCCGTCAAGCATCTTCTCCATATCCACACCGAAATAATCGCATAATGATCTGAGAAGCGAAATATCCGGACAGCCGGCGCCACGCTCCCATTTGGATACGGTTTTATCACTGATGGCCAGCACGTCTGCCAGCTGCTTCTGCGTCATACCCTTTTCCGTTCGCAGGGTATAGATCAGGCTTCCTGTTTTTTCTTGATTCATATTCACAGCTTTTCTCTCCCTTCCAACGATGAGTATAGCACGGCAGAAGCCGGCGTACAATCGACGTTCCGTAGAGTTTCATCTTCCAAATCAGTTTAAAACATGCCCAGGCTCTTAAACAGAAAGATCCAGCAGAACATGGTCACACTGGCAAGTGCAGAGGAAAAGACCACTGCATTGGCCGCCAGCTGTCCGTTGCTGTCCATCTGCTCTGCCATGGTGAAGGAGGAAACCGCCGTCGGCGAAGCGAACACCGCAATCAGCGTCACGAAGGATACACCCCGCAGGCCGATCAGTGCACCCACAATCAGAGCCACCGCCGGCACGATAACCAGCCGGCCCAGAACACAGACCATCAGATTTCGTTTTTCTTCTCCCATGTCCTTCAGATTCAGAGACATGCCCAGGATAACCAGCGCCATGGGTGTTGCTACATCCTTCAGCGAATAAACCACATTCTCCACCAGATCCGGCAGCACAATATGAAATGGAATCGTAAGAATTCCAAGCACCGCACCGATGATCAGGGGATTCTTCGCGATTCCCTTCAGGATATGCAGCGGACTAGGTTTCCCGCCGCGGAAGATTTCCAGCACCACCACTGCCAGCACATTAAACAGCGGCACGACGATGGTCACTGCGATGGCTTCTGTGGCAAGCTGCTCTCCTCCGAAAATATTGGAGACAATCGGAATTCCCATGATTACGAAATTGCTTCGGTAAATGGCCTGTATCATGGCTCCCCGGTTCTTGTTCTCCGGTTCGATCTTTACGATGACCGCCATGGCAGTAAAGAAAACCGCCAGAATCATCAGGATGCAGTATAGAATCAGCTTTTTATCGAATGCCTCTCCGACCTCAGCACCATAGATATTGCTGAACATGAGACACGGAAAGAATACATTGAATACCAGTTTATTGAGTTTCTTTACTTCCGTCTCATTCAGGAAATTTTTTCTCCGCAGCAAAACACCGATGGCCATGATGATGAACATCGGTGCCACGGCTTCCAAAGATATGATAAAGTTTTCAAGCACTTATTATTTCCTTCCTCTGTACAATTTCATCTACAAAACGGGCCTAACGGATCTGCCCGCTGCCGTGAATGATATATTTATATGTGGTCAGTTCCTGCAGCCCCATGGGTCCTCTGGCATGGAGCTTCTGAGTGGAAATCCCCATTTCACATCCCAGGCCGAATTCCCCGCCGTCGGTAAACCGGGTGGATGCATTGACATAGACTGCCGCACTGTCCACCATGCGGGTAAACAGGTCTGCATGGGCTTTTGTTTCCGTAATGATCGCCTCGCTGTGTCCCGTGGAATGGGCTGCAATGTGGGCGATGGCTTCTTCCACAGAATCCACCACTTTTACGCCCATCTTGTAATCCAGGTATTCCGTATCAAAATCTGCACTCCCGGCTTTTTCTCCCGTAATCACTTTCGCTGCCTGCGGATCCAGATGCAGTTCCACCGGGATGTTTCCCTGTGCAGCACGTTCGTCCACCAGCCTGCCGGCCAGCTTCGGAAGAAATTCATCCGCCACAGACCGGTGAACCAGCAGCACCTCTGCCGCATTGCACACCGACGGGCGGCTGGTCTTGGCATTTTCAATGATGTTCAGTGCCATCTTCTGATCTGCACTGTCATCCACATAGATATGGCAGATTCCCGTCCCTGTCTGAATGCAAGGCACCTTGGCGTTTTCGGTACAGGACCGGATCAGTCCTGCGCCGCCCCGCGGGATCAGCAGGTCGATATAGCCCACACCATGCATCAGTTCCATCGCGCTTTCCCGGGAGGTATCCTCCACCAGCTGCACTGCTTCCCGAGGCAGCCCGGCGGCCCGGCAGATGGACGCCGCCGAACGCCGGCTCTGCCGCCCCGCGCGCAGAATGCCGGCGTTCCCGCTCTTCAGAGCGAGGGCTGCCGCATCACTGGTCACATTGGGCCGGCTTTCATATATGATGGCGATAACACCAAGGGGCACCGCCGTCTTTTCTATGATCAGGCCATTTGGCCGCTGAATCCGTTCCAGAACCCGTCCCACCGGATCCGGCAGCCCCGCCACATCACGGATGCCGTCTGCCATGGCATCGATCCGCTCCTTCGTCAGAGAAAGACGATCAATCATCACGTCAGAAACCGTGCCGCGGGCTTCCTCCACATCCAGTGCATTTTCTTTCAGAATCTCCTCCGAAAAAGTCTGCAGACAGTCTGCCATCAAAAGCAGCGCCTGATTTTTCTGTTCCGAAGGCGCTGCAGAAACCGCCGGGACTGCGGATTTTGCAGAGCGCATAATTTCAAGAGTTGTCTTCATCGCTGAGCCGCCTCCTTTCTTCTGGCTGCAAACCGGGTTCCCACCGGCTTTCCATCCATAATATCGTACAGGATATACGGATCCTGTCCGTTGGTAATGATCATGTCGCAGCCTGCGTTGACGGATATTTCCGCTGCCTCCAGCTTGGTCACCATGCCGCCGGTGCCCAGACTTCCGCTGCTGCCTCCGGCCGCTGCCTTCAGTTCCTCCGTGATTTCTGAAACCAGAGGGATCAGTTTGGCCTCCGGGTCTTTATTCGGGTCTGCAGTGTACAGTCCGTCGATATCGGAAAGGATGATATATAGATCCGCCTCCACCTCCCGGGCCACCACTGCGCCCAGGGTATCGTTGTCACCGATGACGATTTGCTCCGTGGCAACTGTATCATTTTCATTGACAACAGGAAGGGCATGGAGTTCCAGCAGCGTATTCATGGTGTTGGTGAAGTTTTCCCGCCGACCGTCATCGTTGATGTCAGAAGCCGTCAGCAGCAGCTGCGCCACTGTGTGATTATATTCGGAAAACAGCTTGTCATAGGTGTACATTAGCTCGCATTGGCCTACGGCTGCTGCCGCCTGCTTGCCGGGGAGGGTATCCGGTCTGCGGGAAAGCCCCAGCTTGCCCATGCCCATGCCGATGGCACCGGAAGAAACCAGGATCACCTCGTGTCCTGCGTTCTTCACGTCGCTCAGCACCTTGCAGAGCTTCTCCATGTGGCGTATATTCAAATGCCCTGTGGCCACATGGGCCAGGGTGGATGTTCCTACTTTCACTACAATTCGCATTTGTTGCCCTCCTTAGAATGTCATTTTTCTCTTATATTCGTATCCGAAATCTTTACCGCAGCTGTGAATCCTCCGGTCGCTTGATGACTTTGCCGTCGATCAGTACATAGTGTACTTTCGTCGGTATGGTCAGCGGGCTGCCGTCAGCGATGACGATGTCCGCATCCTTACCCGCTTCCAGGGAACCAACCCGGTCTGCAATGAGACAATGCCGGGCCGGATTGATGGTGATGGCCTGCAGTGCCATGAACGGATCCATCCCGCTTTCCACTGCAATTCCGGCGCATATCGGCAGGAATTCCTGCGGGATCACCTGGGCATCAGTAATGATGGAAACCTGGCATCCGGCTTCTGCCAGCACTTTCGGCGTCTGCCAGCTCAGGTTGCGCATTTCAAATTTAGAAGCGCCTGTCAGGGTCGGTCCCACAGCCAGCGGCACATTTTCCTTCGCCAGCTCCTCTGCAACCAGATGTCCCTCGGTCACATGCTCCAGCGTGATATTCACGTCGAATTCTCTGGCGATCCGCAGGGCGGTAAAGAAATCCTGTGCCGCATGCGCATGTGCCTTCAGCGGTATTTCCTTTTTCAGCACCGGAATCAGGGCTTCCATCTTCATATCCAGCGGCGGTCGCTTTTCCGGATTGTCTCCTGCTGCTTCCTTTTTTGCCAGATACTCTTTTGCCTGTGCCAGGGCCTGACGCAGATAAAAGGCCGTTGTCATCCGGCTTGTGGTGAACTTGCTGTGCCATGTCTTCGGATTTTCACCGAAGGCACACTTCATGCCGATGGCTTCTTTTACAATCATATTGTCGATGCGGTCACCCCAGGTTTTCACGGCAGCGAATGTGCCGCCAAGCACGTTGGTGCTTCCCGGTCCGGTGCAGACGGTGGTTACGCCGGCCATCGCTGCCATGCGCATTCCTTCATCCATGGGATTGATTCCATCGATGGCTCGCAGCTGCGGTGTCACAATATCGTTTTTTCGTTATAATCCATCTGTACCTGTCCGGCGCCATGGCCGTCCAGCCCGGTATGGCAGTGTGCTTCCACGAAGCCCGGATACACTTCCAGACCGGATGCGTCGATGATTTCCGTCCCTTCCGGAAATTCCAGATTCGAGCCGATGGCGATGATTTTTCCGGGCAGTTCAGACTCACTGCCGGACACCAGAATGTCCGCCATGTAAGCTTCCCGGTTTACTGCATCGTTTACAAGACCGTTTTTAATACAAAGCATTTTATTTCCTCCCATCTTATACCAGCTGCAGTAGTCTGTCATGCAGGATGCCGTTGCTGATTGTCACATGTCCCCAGTTCGAATCGATCCGAACTTCTTCCCCCTGCAGATCTGTAACCTTTCCGCCTGCCTCTTTTACGATCAGGATACCGGCTGCATAATCCCATGGGAAAAGGCCTTCTTCCACATAGCAGTCAGCCCGGCCACAGGCCACATAACACAAGTCCAAAGCAGCAGAACCCATTCTGCGAATATCCACACTGTTTTCATAGAGTCTCTGAATTCGGGCGAATACCTGCTCGGAATTCTTCCGATATGCCGGATTGGTGCCTACCAGGCAGACTGCTTCCGAGAGTTCCGTGCAGCCGCTGACATGAATCGGACTGCCATTGAGAAAAGCGCCTTTTCCTCTCACCGCCGTAAACATTTCATTACTGAAAGGGTTATATACGATACCCAGCACCACCTCTTTTTGAACCGCCAGCGCCAGGGAAATGGCACTGTGGCGAAATCCGTGAATCAGATTCAGAGTGCCGTCCACCGGATCCAGAATCCAGGTCGGTTTACTGAGATCCAGATCAGAATTATCCTTTTCTTCTCCCATAAACTGAATTTCCGGGGCCAGGTTCCGCAGTCCCTGCTGCAGTGTTTCCTGTACCGTTGTATCAATGTCCGTAACGAAATCCTTTGGCGCCTTTTTTCGGATCATATCACTTTTAAGCTGTTCCAGCAAAATCCTTCCTGCTTTTTTCACCTGCTCTGATGCATCCGTCAGGAGCTGGCTGTAATCCTTTTCGTTCATTTTCTTCTTCCTTATCCATGATTGTTTCAACTCTTTTATTTTAGCACACTTATCCCTCCCACAAAAGAAAAAAAACGAACTGCACCTGTTTTTCGTGTACAATTCGTTTTTCTGTTTTACAGAACCCGTTGACAGAACGTCCGCACCGCGCTCCGATATCCTTCTTCATCCAGATACCAGCTCATGCCGTGGCCGGCACCCGGCACCGTCAGCAGCTGCTTCTCACAGCGCATGGATTCGAAGTTTTCCATGCTCATTTCACACGGCACAAACCGGTCCTCCTGCCCGTGAATCAGAAGCACCGGAATCTGACAGTGCTGCAGTTTCTCCGCCACCTCGCCGTCCTCCGGGTCAAACCCGCCGAAAAGCTTCGCTCCCAGCTTCACCAGCTGCCAGCCAGCCTCTTCAGGCATGCCCATCTTTCCGATTTCCTGCTTCATGATTTTCTTTACCGAAGAATATCCGCAGTCCGCCACGACCCCTTTTACGCATGACGGCAGACTGTGGCCGGCGGCAAGAAGCACCGTCGCTGCACCCATGGAAATTCCTATCAGAATCAGCGGCTTTTCCGGGCCGAACCGCTTCACACAGTACTGAATCCAGTCCAGGCAGTCCTGCTGCTCCTTAATGCCCATGGTGATGGTCTTTCCCTCGCTTCTTCCGTGGGCACGCTGATCCACCATCAGCACATCCATCCCCATTTCACGCATCATCTGAAAGCCGCCGCAGCCATCCCGCTGTGCAGGACTGCGGTATCCGTGGAAAAACAACGCCAGCGGACGGTTCCCTGCTTCCGTCCCGTCTTCTTTTCCGATCCATTCCCCCGTTCCGGCATAAAACCGCCCGTAAAGCCGCAGTCCATCTGCAGACCGGATCTCCACTTCCTCAAAGTCTTCCTTCAGCACCCGTTCTACGTTTTCATAAATAGAGTCCTTATAGGTATCGTACTGTTTTCCCTTCGGAATGGCATGGGGCTCTGCCGCCCGATCCCTCCTCGGGCGGAACGCCGTGTTATATGCCCATCTGCTTCCTGCCAGCACACCGCCGGCAGCCGCTGCTGCAAGGCAGGCACCGGCTGCAAGACCCTTCCCTGCTGTCGATGCCGTATGCTTATTCTCTGGCTGCGTACTTCTTGTTTTCTTTGCTTTCTTCATGTGCGCTTTCCTCTCAGGGCTTTCTTCTTCTTTCGATTACATCAATCCGCAGATCAGACCTGCCAGCTCCGTCGGATTTTCCACAGAAAGACCTGCAATCAGCCGTGCCTGTGCGTACAGCAGTTTTGCGTAATCTGCCAGCTTCTGTTCATCTCCGGACTCCGCCACTTCCGTAAGCCGTGCTGCGATCGGATGGTCCGCATTGATTTCCAGTACCACTTCCGCCTTTACCTTTTCATCGGAAGGCATCGGCATGGAGTTCAGGGTCTTTTCCATTTCAATGGACAGGGCACCCTCGGAAGTCAGGCAGACCGGATGGTTTTTCAGGCGGCCTGTAAACCGGACGGCGCTGACACCGTCACCGATGGCATCCTTCATCTTCTGCAGCATATCCTTCGACGTTTCATTCTTCTCCTTCAGTGCTTCTTTTTCTTCTTCTGAAGTCAGATCCAGATCATCCGCACAGACATTGACGAAGCGCTTTTCGTCATACTGCGCCATCATCATCAGGGCGAACTCGCCCAGATTTTCTGTCAGGTACAGAATTTCATAGCCCTTGTCTTTGACCATATCGGTCTGCGGCAGCATGTCGATCTTTTCCACCGTTTCACCGCAGGCATAGAAGATTTTGTCCTGTCCTTCCTTCATGCGGGATACGTATTCCTTCAGCGTCACCATATCCTTCTCGGAAGAAGAATAGAACAGCAGCAGATCCTGCAGCACATCCTTATGCATGCCGTAATCGCTGTAGACACCGTACAAAAGCTGTGAACCGAATGCCTTAAAGAATTCCTTGTATCCTTCCCTGTCATCATCCAGCATCTTTGTCAGCTCATTCTTGATATTCCGCTCAATATTCTTCGCAATCAGCTTCAGCTGGCGGTCATGCTGCAGCATTTCCCTGGAAATATTCAGCGACAGGTCGCTGCTGTCCACCAGCCCCTTGACAAAGCTGAAGTAATCCGGCAGCAGATCCGGGCATTTTTCCATAATCATGACGCCGTTGGAGTAAAGAGCCAGGCCCTTTTCATATTCCTTCGTATAGTAATCGAACGGCGCCTTCTTCGGAATGAACATCATAGCTGTATAGGATACCATACCCTCTGCGTTATTGTGGATCACCCGGGCAGGCTCATTGAAATCATAGAACTTCTCCTGATAGTACCGGGTGTATTCTTCCTTCGTAATATCCTTCTTGTTCTTCTTCCACAGCGGCACCATGCTGTTGACCGTCACTTCCTGGTCTTCGTAAACGACTTCCGCCTCCACGTCTTCCGCCGCATCCTCCGGCTTCGGCAGCTCCTTGCGTACCTTCTCGTTCATTTTGATCGGATAGGTGATGTAATCGGAGTATTTCTTGATCAGGCTTCTGATTCTGTAGTCCTCCAGATACTGATCGTAATCCTCATCCTCCGTATTTTCCTTGATGTACAAGGTTATCTCCGTGCCGTGTTCTGCCTTTTCGCACGGACTTACTGTATAGCCGTCGGCACCTTCCGATTCCCAGCAAAATCCGTCCTCTGCACCATATGCCTTCGTCTTGACGGTGACTCTTTCGCTGACCATGAATGCGGAATAAAAACCTACGCCGAACTGCCCGATGATGTCGATGTCTTCTCTGGACTCGTTGTTCTGTTTGAAGTCCAGGGATCCGCTCTTGGCGATGGTTCCCAGGTTGTTCTCCAGTTCCTCCTGGGTCATACCGATTCCGTTATCGGAAATGGTGATGGTTCTTGCATCCTTATCCACTGCGATGCGGATGGCATAATCACTTCTGGACAGCCCCGTGATGTTTTCGGAAAGCTGCTTGTAGTACAGCTTGTCGATGGCATCGCTGGCGTTGGAAATCAGTTCTCTCAGAAAGATCTCCTTGTGAGTATAGATGGAATTGATCATCATATCCAGCAGTTTTTTCGATTCAGCCTTAAATTGTTTCTTTTTCATATCGTTCTCCTCCGTATATATCAAATGATTCTTTAACATTTTAACGCATTTGTTAGCACTTAACTTAGTTGAGTGCTAATTCACAACTATAAATATACGCCTCCCGGCCGGAAAAGTCAAGAGGCGTCACAAGAACTTCACAGAAAAATCCTGATGAAGCGAAACACCCCGACGTTTCAACTTCGCCGGGGTGATATATTTTGTGAAGTAATCTGTGGTTACAGCAGCTCCTTTCTGGACAGATTGATTCTGTTCTGGCTGTCGATTTCGGTAACTTTGACCTTTACCACATCGCCGATGTTCATCACATCTTCTACTTTTTCCACTCTTTCCTTAGCCATCTTGGAGATGTGCAGCAGGCCTTCCTTGCCAGGGAGGATTTCGATAAATGCACCGAAGTTCATGATGCGTGTGACTTTTCCTTCATAGACTTCGCCGACTTCCACATCTTTTGTGAGGATTTCAATTTCGTGCTTGCAGGCTTCTGCTTTCTCGCCGTCCGTTCCGTAGATGGAAACCAGACCGTCATCATTGATATCGATCTTGACGTCGTATTTTTCCACCAGACCGTTGATGGTTTCGCCGCCCTTACCGATGACAATTCGAATCTTGTCCGGATTGATCACGAGGGAAAGGGCACGCGGTGCGTACTTGGACATTTCTGCACGAGGTGCAGGGATTTCTTCCAGCATTTTTTCCATGATGAACATTCTGCCTTCTTTTGCCTGTCTGAGGGCTTTTTCCAGAATGTCTCTGGACAGACCGTGTACCTTGATATCCATCTGGATTGCAGTGACACCGACTTCGGTACCGGTTACCTTAAAGTCCATATCGCCCAGGAAGTCTTCCATACCCTGAATGTCGGACAGGATAGCGAATTCAGAACTGCCGTCTTCCTTTACTCTTTCAATCAGACCCATTGCAATACCTGCAACCGGGCGCTTGATCGGAACGCCGGCATCCATCAGAGCCAGGCATGAACCGCAGGTGGAACCCATGGATGTGGAACCGTTGGAAGATAATACATCCGATACCACACGGATTGCATACGGGAATTCTTCTACCGGCGGGATCACAGGGAGCAGTGCTCTTTCTGCCAGAGCGCCGTGACCGATTTCTCTTCTTCCAGGAGAACGCGGAGATTTCGCTTCACCGGTGGAGTATCCAGGGAAGTTATAGTGGTGAATATATCTCTTTTCCGTCTGTTCTGTGATGCCGTCAATGGTCTGTGCTTCGGAAGCCGGAGCCAGCGTGCAGGATGAAAGAACCTGCGTCTGTCCTCTCTTGAAAAGTCCGGTGCCGTGAACTCTCGGCAGAAGTCCCGTTTCGCAGAAAATCGGTCTGATTTCATCACATTTTCTGTTGTCCGGACGAACGCCTTCATCCAGAATCATGCCTCTTACAGACTCTTTAGTGATGTTGTATAATACAGATTCGATATCCTTCATGTTTTCCGGATACGTCTCTGCAAAATGTTCTTTGGTTTCCACTTCCACTGCATCCATGTTTTCCAGTCTTTCCATCTTGTCTGCAGTGTGGATTGCTTCTCTCATCTTCGGCGTCGCATAGGCTCTTACCGCTTCATCGATTTCTTCCATCGGCTTGTAGAGCTCAACCTTCATCTTTTCTCTGCCTACTTCGACAACAATCTGATCGATGAATTCTACCAGCTTCTTGATTTCTTCATGGGCAAACAGAATCGCATCCAGCATATCCATTTCCGGAACTTCCTTTGCACCTGCTTCTACCATCATGATTGCATCTTTCGTGCCGGCAACGGTCATGTCGATGTCGGACACTTCTCTCTGTGCCAGAGTCGGGTTGATGACGAATCTTCCGTCAACTCTGCCGACTTTTACGGAAGCAGTCGGGCCGTCCCATGGAATATCGGAGCATGCAATTGCAATGGAAGAACCGATCATGGCCGCAATTTCCGGGCTGCAGTCCGGGTCAACGGACATGCAGGTTGCAACGACAACCACATCGTTATAGAATCCCTTCGGGAACAGCGGACGAAGCGGCCGGTCCATCAGACGGGAAGTCAGGATAGCATGTTCGGAAGGGCGTCCTTCTCTCTTGATGAAACCACCCGGAATCTTTCCGACCGAGTACATTCTTTCTTCAAAATCGCAGCTCAGCGGGAAGAAATCGATTCCTTCCTTCGGCTCTTTGGAACAGCATACGGTAACGTTTACCACAGTGTCTCCGTAGCGTACCCACGCCTGGCCGTTGGCCTGCTCGCAGACCTTGCCGATTTCAATCTGTAAAAGGCGTCCGCCAAGGGGATACATGAATGTTCTGTAATCTGTAAATCTAGGCATTTTTTTCCTCCTGTTTCTTTTCGCGCCAATGCCCATTTCCGTATGACTCTCGGAAAAAACTCTCTCATCTGCTCTGTTCTGCGTTGTGAGTTCTTTCAGAGAGTCACATCATACATAACCGGTGCACGGCGTTTTCTGGTTGGTTTTCATTTCCGGTTTTTCCGGATTTAAGTGATACAATAAAAGCGGGGTTTGACGCCCCGCTTAAATTCCGCGATTACTTTCTCAGTCCTAAACGTGCGATCAGAGTTCTGTATCTCTCCAGGTCGGTTTCCTTCAGATATGCCAGAAGGTTTCTTCTCTGACCTACCATCTTTAACAGACCTCTTCTGGAGTGATGGTCCTTCTTATGAACCTTTAAGTGCTCATTCAGGTCATTGATTCTGTAAGTCAGGATGGCAACCTGAACTTCCGGGGAACCGGTATCGCCTTCCTTTAACTGATAGTCCTTAATAATCTGCTGTTTGATTTCCTTTGTAATCATTTTCTTTTCTCCTTTTCTTTCTTCGCCTTCTGCTGAGTGATCCGTCGGAGTCTCGGGTGGACTAAGCAAAAGGTACAAAACTCAACAATTTATACTAACACAGATTCTATGCACTGTCAATTATTTTATGTATAATCCGTGCAAATATGTGCAGAAATCTGTGCAATCTATGCAGCCTGCGCAGAATCCGGCTATTTTTTTCGCAGTTCCTCCATCACCTGCTTCAGCTTCCGCACCGGCATATCTTCACCCTGCAGAAGAATATTATCATGGGTTTTGGCGGAAAATCCGATCTTCACCACCGTGACATACGGTTCATTCATGATTTTTCCTTCCGATGCTTTTTTCTTACCGGAAGGCGTATTCTTCGTAAAGGCCATTCCTGTCACGTCATCCTTCAGAACCATCAGTTCCGTCTCGCAGTGAGGGCATTTAAAATAATACTCGTTGCTTCCCAGCAGCTTCCATTCTTCCCGCACTAGCCATCCCGGATGTTCCGTGCCGCAGAACGGACAGGCTCCGATCTTTTTATCTGCGAACTGCTGTGGTATATTATAAGTTACATTTTCATTTCTGCTATATTCTGCTGCCATGTTTCAGCTCCTCGAAAATATCTCTGGCCAGATGGCGCATCCACTCATCAGCCTCCGGCACATAGGTTTCATTGAAAAGAATCACAAGGACAAACGGGAAATCGCCTTTCACCAGCGCTGCGTCTGCCGTAATGCCTCTGGCACCGCCGGTCTTGTTTCCCACCGGCGCCTCCTCTTCGAGATACGCCGGAATTCCTGCACGGTCCTGCTGCTGCTCCAGGATATCCCAGATTGCATCAGACACCTGCCTGCTGACGAATTCACCTCTGTAAATCTGCTCCAGCAGGAATCCGATTTCTTCCGGTACTGCCTTATTATTATACCCTTTTTCCTGCATGGCGTCATCATAAAAAAGCCGCTCCAGATGGGTTTTTTTCAGTCCCATTTCGCGGAACTGTCCATTGAGCGTCTCGATGCCGTAATGATCGATCAGCAGATTGGCTCCGGTATTATCGCTGATAGTTATGGTCAGGTTGCAGAGGGTTCTGATATCCACCACCGGCTCGTCGGTAAAGGCATTGAAGGCACCGCAGCTGGGCACACGTTTCTCATAGGTCACTTTCAGCTTTTCATCCAGATCGGCTTTTCCTTCTGCCGCCATCTTGTAAATGGCCATGACCACCGGCAGCTTGATGATGCTGGCAGGATGGAATTCTCTGTCCTGCAGCAATCCCTTCGTATCTCCCGTTCTCAGATCGCGGAAATAAACGCCGACGGTTCCTTTCAGCCCTTCTGCTCTTTTTTCAAAATCCATAATGTCTTTTTCCTTTCTAAGCGTGCGAAAAGCACAACCCGGATCGGGTTGTGCTTCGGGCAAGTGTATGTGTATGATTTAGAGAATTTCGTTTTTCAGCATATCCTCATAGGTCTGCGGTTTTACCACCAGACGGTCCTCTCCGTCTTTTACGAATACCACGCCCGGAATCGGGTTCTTGTTATAGTTGCTTGCCATGGTATATCCGTAAGCACCGGTGGAGAATATGGCGAAGATATCGCCTGCTTCCGGCTTTGCAATCTTCAGATCGTGAATCAGAATATCGCCGGATTCGCAACACTTACCGCAAACCGTAAGCGTTTCGGTCTTTTCTTCTTCCGCCTTGTTGGCAAGGACTCCGGTGTAAACTGCCTGGTACAGAGCCGGACGAATGTTATCCGTCATACCGCCGTCCACAGACATATAGGTCCGGATTCCCGGGATTTCCTTGATGCTTCCCACGGTGTACAGGGTGATTCCTGCTTCTGCAGCGATACTTCTTCCCGGTTCGATAACCACATTCGGTCTCTGAACGCCCTGTGCTGCATAGTATGCATCGATTTTTTCCATAATCGGATCCAGGAAATAGCTGTAGGATTTTCTTTCTTCGTCCACATAGGTGACGCCGAAGCCGCCGCCCACATTGATTTCCTTCAGGTTATAACCGAAGTTTTCCTTAATCTTGCCTGCAAGCTGCAGAATGATGTCGGTTGCCTGAAGATGGGAACCGTTGTCTAAAAGCTGGGAACCAACATGGAAGTGGATCCCGTAAAAATCAACGTACGGAGATTCGATGGCTGCCTTCACCTGCGGCAGAACAATTTCATCATCCAGAGGGATACCGAATTTGGAATCCTTCTTTCCGGTTACGATGTAGTCATGTGAACTGCTCTTCACGCCCGGTGTAACGCGGAACAGAATCTTTGCAGTCTTGTCTTTTTCCTTGCAGATATCTTCGATGATAGCCAGTTCCTGGAGGCTGTCCACAATGATTCTGCCAATTCCGTATTCAATGGCCATCTCCAGTTCTTTTCTGCTCTTATTATTTCCGTTGAATTCAATTTTCTCTGCCGGGAAACCTGCTTTGATCGCCGTGTACAATTCTCCGCCGGATACCACGTCTACACACATGCCGCACTGGTCCACCAGTTTGGCCATGGCAACCGGGAAGAATGCCTTGGCTGCATACGCAACTCTTGTGTTCGGGTACTTTTCAATGAAATCCTTCCGCAGTTCTGCAAACCTGCCGATAATATCATTTTCGGAGTACACATACAGAGGAGTGCCGTACTTGGCTGCAAGGGCAGTTGTGTCGCAGCCGTCGAAAAATAACTTGTTTTCTCTGATTTCCTTAATCATAATCTTTTTTTCCTCAATTCTTTTTTTCTTTCGGGCTTAAAGCAATGATAAAAACGACCAGATCTTTATATTTCAGTGTATTCGCACTGTTGCTTTCGTATTCATGCAGGCGGCGGCATTGCCGCCGCCTGATTTAAAATTTACCGCTCTACTTTGAACGTAATGGATGCCGTTTCCGTGTCAATGGTGCATTCTGCACCCATCGGAAGGGTCATCATCGGTTTTCCATGTCCTGATTGTACATTATACAGTACAGGAATGTCAAGACCTTCCAAAACGTCTTTCATACAGCAGATGCTGTCGAATTCCGGCATATCTTCGTTCACAATCTTGGTGAACTGACCGAGAATCACGCCTCTGCAGTCACGGAATTTTCCTGCGTTGCGCAGGTGATAAGCCCACTTCTCAATCTTGCTGATCGGTTCGCAGACTTCTTCGATGAATACGATCTTATCTTTCGTATTCATTTCATACGGTGTGCCGATACTTGCGGAAAGCAGTGACAGATTTCCGCCGATCAGTTCTCCCGTTGCTTTTCCTTCCTTCAGGACTTCAATCGGAAAACCCTTCGGATTTCTGAACGCAAATGTTTCATCTGCATTCAGAGCCTCAAACAGAGAATCTCTCGTCTCCTCATCGAAGGAATCTACCATATTGGAAGACACCATCGGGCCATGGAATGTAACCAGATCACACTTCTGATTCAGCGCCAGATGCAGATTGGTCACATCACTGTAACCGAGGAAAATTTTAGGATTCTGGCGGATCATGTCATAATCCAGGTATTCCATAATCCGGCTGCTGCCGTCTCCGCCGCGGATACAGAAAATAGCATCCACTTCCGGATCAGCAAACATGCGATTCACCCACTGGCCTCGGATTTCTCCGGTACCGGCCATATAACCGCCGTAATTGCTGTCCAGATTATCAGCAGCTTTCACTTTATATCCCATGTCCTCCAGTTTCTTCACACATGCAGCTACCCTTGCTGTTTCTGTATCAGAACTGGTGGCGATGAGACCAATCGTAGCGCCCTTTTTCAGCGTTTTCGGATATTTCATCATATTTTAGAACCACATCAGGTTTACAACTACGCAGGATGCAATCAGGGATGCCAGATCGCCCAGCAGACCAGCTACGATGGAATGTCTCGTGTTGGATACACCGACGGAACCAAAGTAAACTGCTACTATGTAGAATGTCGTTTCGGTGGAGCCTAATGCTACAGAAGCAATTCTACCAATCTGAGACTGCGTACCATAGTTGGTTACCAGATCTGTCATCATACCGGTAGCACCGCCGCCGGTGAAGGATCTCATTACAGCCATCGGCAGAACTTCGCCCGGGCAGCCGATCAGTTCAGTAATCGGGCTGATCAGGTTACAGAAAGCTTCCATGGCGCCGGATGCTCTCAGCATACCGATTGCGCACAGCATAGCTACCAGATAAGGGATGATCATGATTGCGGTGCTGAAACCATCTTTCGCACCAGTTGTAAAGGAAGTGTACATAGGAACTTTCTTTACCAGAGCATAAATGGCTACCAGGCAAATTACGACTGGAATCGCCCATACAGAAATCTGTTCTAATATCGCTGTCATTCTTTTCTACCTCCTACCAGGATACTTTCTCAGCAGCCTT
>JAEDMR010000122.1 GCA_016302925.1 Bacillota bacterium | reverse complement strand
GATATGAAGGTGGAGGATTTCGCCACCGTCGGGTTGTTTTCCCAGAACCCGGTGGATCTGGGAACTCGCTGTACCGTGTTTATGAATTCCATGGTGAAACAGGCTCAGAAGGAGGGAGCCACCATCGGAGATATAGCCGCCGGCTTATCTTATTCTGTCATCAAGAATGCCTTATATAAAGTAATCAAGCTCCGAAATCCGGAGGAGGCGGGGGATAAGATTGTAGTCCAGGGCGGTACTTTCCTGAATGAATCCGTACTTCGCAGCATCGAACTGGTGCTGGGTCGTGAAGTGGTTCGTCCGGACATTGCCGGCATCATGGGCGCCTATGGCTGTGCACTCCACTCACTGGAGCACTGGATTCCGGGAACCCATTCCAATATCGCACAACCAGAACAACTGGAAAACTTCCAGGCAGGAACTGTAAACACGCGCTGCAGCAGATGTGAAAATAAATGCATGCTTACCATCACCAAATTTGAGGACGGGAAGCGTTATGTCACAGGAAACCGCTGCGAAAAAGGTGCCGGGAAGGATGCGAAAGCGGAGCAGGCAGAAGCGCTGCCGAACTTGTACGAATATAAGACGAACCGGCTTTTTTCCTATAAACCGCTGACGGATAAGGCAGCAAAACGAGGCCATGTGGCAATTCCGCGCGTACTGAACATGTATGAAAACTATCCGTTCTGGTTTACGTTCTTTACGAAGCTTGGATTCCGCGTGGTGCTGTCTCCGGTATCCTCCAAGGAACTTTATGAGAAGGGTATCGATACGATTTCTTCCGACACGGCCTGCTATCCTGCGAAGCTGGTTCATGGCCATATCCGGACTCTGGTGGATATGGGGGAAAAATGGATTTTCTATCCGTGCATCAATTATGAACAGATGGAGGATCCGTCAGCACAGAACCATTACAACTGCCCGATCGTCGCCACCTATCCGGAAGTCATCGCCAACAACATGAATGAAATCTTTGAGGAAGCCGGCGTGACCTTTACTCATGACTTCCTGCCTTATGATGACGATAAACGCCTTGCAAAACGTATGGTCTCGGTTTTGGCTGGCCGAAACATCGGCGCGAAGGAAATCGAGGAGGCCGTGGCTGCTGCCAGAAAAGAACAGGAGCAGTTCAAGGCCGACGTGGAGCAGGAAGGCCTCAGGGCAATCGATTTTGCGGAGAAACACGGAAAGAAAGCCATCGTCCTTTCCGGACGTCCGTATCATCTGGATAAAGAAATCAACCACGGCATTGACACCATGATCACTTCCTATGACATGGTCGTTCTTTCGGAAGATTCTGTCTGCAAGATGGGTAATCTTCCGCGTCCGATTCGTGTTCTGGATCAGTGGACCTATCATTCCCGTCTGTATAAAGCCGCGGACTATGTGGGAACCAGAGATGATATGGAACTGGTGCAGCTGAATTCTTTCGGCTGTGGTGTGGATGCAGTTACCACCGATGAAGTGGAAGAAATCCTGGAACATTCCAATAAATTATACACGGTTCTGAAAATTGACGAAGGTACCAATCTTGGCGCCATCCGGATCCGGATCCGGTCTCTGAAGGCGGCCATGGAGGAACGGGAAAAGCATGGTGTAAAAGCCCATCATGATACGAAGCCTTATGAGCGTGTTTACTTCACAGAAGAGATGAAGGAAAACTATACGCTGCTGATTCCGCAGATGTCACCGATCCATTTTCAGTACCTGGAAGTTGCCTTCCGGAGCTGCGGTTACAATGCGGTGGTCATCCCTACGGTGGACAAACACGCCATTGACGAAGGCCTCAAATATGTTAACAACGATGCCTGCTATCCGACCCTGGTGACCCTTGGCAAGATGATCAGTGCACTGAAGTCCGGAGAATATGATCTGAATCGTACGGCACTGGTCATGTCACAGACCGGGGGTGGATGTCGTGCCAGCAACTATATCGCACTGCTGCGAAAGGCACTAAAGGATCTGGGTATGGAACAGATTCCGGTGGTATCCTTTAATATGGTGGGCCTGGAAGCAAATCCCGGTTTCAAGCTGACGCCGGAAATGGGAAAGAAGCTCATCATCGCAGCGCTGTACGGCGATCTGTTCCAGCGGGTGCTGTATGCGACCCGTCCGTATGAGACGGAGCCAGGCGCAGCAGAAGGCATCATGAAGAAATACGAAGAACGGATTTTTGAAAACTGCCGTGATGGAAAAATCAGTACATATAAGAAGCTGGTCCGGGAGATTGTCCACGATTATGATACCATGCCGCTGCTGGATGTGAAGAAGCCGAAAGTCGGTGTGGTTGGGGAAATTCTGGTGAAATACCATCCGGATGCAAACAATAATATCGTTGACATTATTGAAAAGGAAGGCGGCGAAGCCGTGGTGCTGGATCTGATTGACTTTTTCCTTTACGGCATGTACAGCAAGAAGTTCAACTATGAGAAGCTGTCCGGCAGTTACAAGCAGTATAAGCTGAATCAGGCTGCCATTGCACTGATTGAGTGGTTCCGAAAGCCCCTTCGTCAGGCACTGCGGGAAAGCAAGCGGTTTGAGGAGCCTTCCTATATCGACCATACGGCCCATGAAGCGTCATCCATTGCCTCCACCGGCAATCAGTGCGGCGAGGGATGGCTGCTGACCGGAGAGATGATTGAGCTGATTAAGAGCGGTGCGGAGAACATTGCCTGTCTGCAGCCGTTCGCCTGCCTGCCGAACCATGTGACCGGAAAGGGCATGATGAAGGCACTTCGGGAACAGTATCCGTATGCCAACATTGTGGCCATCGACTACGACCCGGGTGCCAGTGATGTAAATCAGCTGAACCGGATTAAACTGATGATGGCAACGGCTCATAAGAATCTGGCAAAGAAGCTGGCAGAAGAAAACGAGTAAAGGAATCACAAGTTTTTTTTCTGAGACGTGTTGAAATTTTCAGAGCAGTATTGTATAATAAGCAAGGCAAAATCACATTAAATCTTAGAAAAAGTTAGGAGGTGTCTCCATGGGAAGACACGGTACGATTGCAGGAAGAAAAGCAGCACAGGACTCCAAGAGAGCCGCATTATTTACCAAGTATGCCAGAGCTATCACAGTGGCAGCAAAAGACGGCGGAGATCCTGAATACAATGCAAGTTTAAGACTTGCGATTGAAAGAGCTAAGGGCATTTCCATGCCAAACGATAATATTAACAGAGCCATTAAAAAGGGTACCGGCGAGCTGGCCGGCGAAACGTATGAAGAATTATCCTTCGAAGGATATGGGCTGGCAGGTGTTGCAGTCATTGTGGAAGCACTGACTGACAACAAGAACAGAACCACGTCCGCAGTACGTTCTACCTTTGATAAATACGGCGGCAATCTGGGTGCGCCGGGATGTGTATCTTATATGTTCTCCCGTAAGGGAATTATTCTCATCGAAAAGACGGATGACATTGATGAAGATACACTGCTGGAAGCTGCACTGGAGGCAGGTGCAGACGATATGGTTTCGGGCGAGGACAGCTTTGAAATTGTAACCGATCCTGCTGTTTATACCGATGTACATCATGCACTGGCAGAAGCCGGTTATGAAATTGCGGAATCAGATGTGGAATACGTTCCGTCCATGGAAGCGACTCCGACGGATCCGCACGATATTAAAATGCTTGCCAAGATGATTGAAATTCTGGAAGACAACGATGACGTACAGAAGGTTTATACAAATTGTGCCATCGACCTGTTTGAAGAATAAGATGCTGCAGGCAGACAGATAATAAGACTATCCTGGATTATTCGTTGAGGAGTTATAATTGAACCTACACTTGCGCAAAGGGAACCCGGGTTTCCCCGGCCTATGTCAGGCCCCCTCGTCAGGGGAAGGCAGAAGCAGGAACAGGGTACCCACCTATCGGTAGATAGGGCGTCAATTATGGCCTTGACGGTAATTTGGGATTTTTTTATAGCTGCAGAAGTTGCAAAAGGAGATCAAGATTAAAATGACTGAAAGACAACTGACCATAAGAGGAATGATAATCGGAGCCATCGGCAGTATCATTCTTACCATGAGTTCCATGTTTATCGCTCTGAAACTCAGTTCACTGCCGTGGCCAATCATGTTTGTAGTTCTTATATCTATGTTTACGCTCAAACTCTGCGGGAATACAAATCTGCAGGAAATCAATGTGACACAGACTGCCATGTCTGCCGGCGCAATGGTTGCGGGAGGACTGGCATTTACCATACCCGGCATCTGGATGCTCCATCCGGATGCGGAAATCAATCTCGGTGCACTTCTGGCCGTCACGCTGGGCGGTGTGATTCTGGGTCTGATTTTCACTGCACTGTTTCGTAAATATTTCATTGAAACACAGCAGCTGCCGTATGCTATGGGACAGGCTGCTGCTGCCACACTGGTGGTAGGAGATTCGGATAAGAAAAAAGCGGGACTTCTGTTCGTATCTATGGGCGGAGCCGGAATTTTCACAGTGCTCCGTGACTGGTTTGTAAAAGTTCCGGCTACAATCATGAGCACATCCGCCATCAGTACATATGGTTCCTATTTCGGAATCTGGCTTTCTCCGATGCTTGCATCCATCGGATATATCGTCGGTCCGGTTGTAATCGGCGTATGGTTCCTGGGGGCGCTGATCGGCGATCTGGGTATCCTTATGGGCGGTGTGGAACTGGGATTCTGGGACGGAGCAACGGCTGCTGCCATCAAATCTTCGCTTGGAATCGGTCTGATGGTTGGCACCGGCATCGGGATACTGGTGAAAGGTATTCTGCCGAAAGCAAAGAATGTTTTCGGTTCCATGTTCAGCCGGAATCAGCTTGGCGACTGCTTTATCAGCCTGCGGTGGGCACCGGCAGTCATGGTTCTTCTTGCATTTGTATTTACCATCGTGGCAGATATGGGAATCATTGCCTCTGTGATTACGATTCTGGGGACGTGGCTGGCTACTTCCATGTCCGCCCAGTGTGTCGGTCAGTCCGGCATCAATCCGATGGAAATTTTCGGTATCATCGTTCTGATTGCTGCCAAGGCGGTATCTTCCATTGGGGATACGGAGGCGTTTTATGTGGCTGCCATCGTTGCCGTTGCCTGCGGTCTGGTGGGGGATGTGATGAATGACTTTAAGGCAGGTGATGTGCTGAAGAGTGACCCAAAAGCACAGTGGTTTGCCGAAGTGATCGGTGCAATCATCGGTGGTATTGTTTCTGTATTGATTCTCGCAGTGATTCTGAAAGCGTATGGCGGAGAAGCATTTGGCGGGGAGATGTTCCCGGCAGCACAGGCCTCTGCAGTTGCAGCCATGGTAGGAGGAATTTCACATATGCCGGCCTTCCTGATCGGGATTGCTGCGGCAGTGATACTCTATTGCATCAACTTCCCTGTCATTACACTGGGACTCGGTGTTTACCTGCCGTTTTACCTGTCTGCAACTGCTTTCATTGGCGGCGTGGTTCGTTTCCTGGTGGATCGGTTTGCACCGAAATTTGAACAGGAAAGCAAAGGAACCATCATTGCGTCCGGACTTCTCGGCGGAGAATCTATCGTGGGCGTTATGATAGCGATTATTACCGCATTGCAGATTATTTTATAAAGAAAGAAAAGGTCAGATGATTATGGGGAAAAGGATTATCATTATTGATGGAAACAGCCTGATCAACCGGGCATTTTACGCCATGCAGCGGCCGATGATTACCAGTGAGGGCATCTATACGCAGGGGGTATACGGATTCATTAACATGCTGCAGAAGCTGGAGGGGGATTACAATCCGGATTATCTTACGGTGGCCTTCGACCTGAAAGCACCGACCTTCCGGCACCTGGAATATGATGCATATAAGGCAGGCCGGAAAGCCATGCCTCCGGAACTTGTGATGCAGATGCCGATTATGAAGGATGTACTGCATGCCATGAACATTGAAACTCTGGAAATGGAAGGGTTTGAAGCCGATGATATTATCGGCACCGTTGCACGTGAGGCAGAAGAACGGGGAATTGA
>JAEDMR010000121.1 GCA_016302925.1 Bacillota bacterium | reverse complement strand
TTCATCGGAAATTACACCAATAACTTCATGATTCCGCTGGCACTCTACGGCGATCGGAGTTACAACAAAGACACCATACGCCGCTGCGTCATGGAAAGAGCCAGAGTGATTCCGGGAAGCTCCACGATACATTTTGATGAGATTTCGAAGAAGCGGATCTTCCAGTCCATCGATGCAGCCAACTTCAACGATACGAAACTGATTCGGGAAAGCTATCAGCAGCTGAAATTTAAACTGGGGAGAATCCCGGATCTGATGGATTTTGAGGAGTATGGATCCATCGACGTGCTGCGGATTTTTGAGAACAAGAGCAAAAAGATGGGCTCGTATCATAAATTCCTTGCCAGCTATGAGCCGGATTATCTGGTGAAATTTGATGACGGAAAAGAGCTGATGCTTGAATTTCTGTCGAAAAAGTTTGCATCGGGCAAGCGAGCGCATGAGCTTTTGATGCTGCGGCACATGCTTCACGATCATGACAATCTGATGTCTGCGCTGGAGGAAGAGCTGGAAGAGGACTATGACCGACCCCTGGATGAAAAGACGAAGACAAACCTGGCGAACATCATGACAGGTAATTTCGCCACCGGTTCTGCCAAGGGAACGTATGGGGATTGCGTGCTGATCGAAAAAGACGGAGAAGACTATCGGGTTGCGGAGCACTTCGAAAAGATGCTGGAGGATCCGATGTTTGCAAGGCAGGTAGAGGATCTGGTGGAATTCGGCCTTTATCGCAATGAAAAGGATTATGGCGACACCTATCAGGACACGGCGTTTCAGCTTTATGCCAAGTACACGTATGAGGATGTGTGCCGTCTACTGAACTGGGAAAAGGGCGAGGTTGCACTGAATATCGGCGGCTATAAATACGATAAGAAAACGAAAACCTATCCGGTGTTTATCAACTACGATAAGCAGGAGGATATTGCTGACACGATTCGCTACGAAGACCGTTTCGTTTCGCCGGACACGCTGATTGCCATCTCAAAATCCGGGCGGTCGGTGGATTCGGAAGATGTCATGACAGCGCTCCATGCCCGGGAGCTTGGAGTGGATATGGAACTGTTTGTTCGAAAGAATAAGGATGACAAGGTGTCCAAGGAGTTCTACTATCTGGGAAAAATCAGCGCTACAGGCTGGTCGCAGGAGTTCACCATGCCGAATACAACCAAGACGGCGGTGGAGATTGAATATCGTCTGGATACGCCGGTACGTGCGGATCTGTACGACTATATTACGCAGAATTAAACCAGAAACGACAGATTTTTAGGAGAAACGAGAGAACATGAAAACGATACATGTAGTTGCTGCCATCATTCGCCGGCAGCAGGGAGATACCGTAAAGCTTTTTTCCACCCAGAGAGGGTATGGAGAGTTTAAGGGCGGCTGGGAGTTTCCCGGCGGAAAGATTGAGCCGGGTGAAACGCCGGAGCAGGCGCTGGTGCGGGAGATTCAGGAGGAGCTGAACGTGACGGTGCAGGTTGGCCGCCTGGTGGACATGGTGGAATATGACTATCCGACCTTTCATCTGTCCATGCACTGCTTTCTTTGCGAACTGGCGGAGGACGCATCGCATCTGGAGCTGCGGGAGCATGAGGCTGCCCGGTGGCTGACGCGGCGGGACATGGACTCTGTCGACTGGCTGCCTGCGGATCAGGGCGTGGCGGAAAAGCTGAAGACGGATGATGCGGTGTGGAGATAAGATCGCAACGGGACTGTTTCGACACATCGCTTGCTTTTCGGAGCTTTGTGGCGAACTTTTTCTGTTTTTTTCGCAATATCGGTGTGTAAAGCCGCGAATGTGGCGAACACAACTTGAGATTTTCAGCCGAATTTTTATGAAATACGCCGAATTCCCCATAATAGATGGAAAAAAAGTTCGCCATGTACTGCCAGAAAACGATGAAAGTGTAGAACTTTCGGGAAAGATTGGGGAAGGACAGGCGAAGCAGAGTATATCAAACCTGAGAATTGAAGCGGAAGAGAGCTGTTGACATTGCAGTGCTGCACCGATACAATATGTGATAAGATAAAGAAATACGAGATGTGAAAATTGTAGACTCACAGAAAGCAGGAACTAACTTGAAATATCTGGAACCCATAACGGAAACTTCATATTTGTCTGCGATCAATGCACCGCAGTACCGGAGAATCATGCGCATCTTTTTCAATGAATACGAAAAGATGCATTTTCAGTTATATAAAGAAGATGTGCTTGAAAGGATGCGGGAGGACGAGCTCTATGCGGACTATTCCATGGATCAGCTGAAGCTGGATCTGGATGCTCTGGTGAACTGGAAGAACCTTTCCACTCTGCAGGATCCGAAGCGGGTGTATACTATCGCAGAGTATAAGAATAAGCAGTATCGCTATACCATGACCGAATATGCACTGGAGATTGAGCGGATGACCGTGCGGCTGGAAAACCTGTTTGTGGAAAGCGGCAGTCTGTCCACCAATCTGTTTTCAAGACTGTCGGAGAGCCTGGCACAGGCGCCTGTCATGAAAGAGAAAAGTCCGAAAGAAATCAACGAATGGTGGAAGAACATCCATGAAGACTTCCGGCGACTGAACCAGGACTATAAAGATTATCTGCGGGAGTTTTATTCCGATCGGTCGGAAAAGCTGCTGAAGTCGGTGGAGTTTATCCTCCATAAGGACCGCTTTATTTCCTATCTGAAGGAATTCGTACAGGAACTGCAGAACCATGCCGGGCGCATTTCCGATATCATTCAGCGAAACGGAGACTGCGTAGAGCAGGACCTGCTGGAAAAGGTGGTGCAGAGTGAGCTGGAAATCCCCCATGCGTTGTCCGAGTCATCGGAGATGCGGGAGGAACAGATCCGACAAAATATACATGGTCAGTGGATTTCGGTGAAAGAATGGTTTCTTGGGTCGGAAGGCCGTCCGGCAGAATCGGTGCGTATCCTGGAGATTACCAACGACATTATCCGCAGCATCATTCAGAATGCGGCGCTGATCGTCCAGTCCCAGAACTGGGGTGTCAGCAGAAAGGACGACTATTTCAAATTCCTGGACCTGTTCAGCCGGTGTGAAACCATAGAGGAGGCCCACAGGCTTTCGGCACATGTCTTCGGGGTGCATCACATCGCCCATTTCAAGGCAAACGCAGAGCGGTCCACAGACAGGATCAGCAGCAGTGTCTACGAAGAAGACGCCATGGAATACTGTCTGAAGCCCCATACCAGAACCTACCGGCCGCGGAAGGACAAGAGCGGATTCCATGACAGAACCATGGAAAAACTGATTCAGAAAAATGCGTATCTGCAGCAGATGGAAGAGGAACGGAGCATGATTCTGAAATATATTCATGATGGAAAGCTGGAGGTTTCGGAGATCCATGAAACGGTCGATGAACGGGTGCGAACCGTGCTGCTTCGCTGGATTGCCACGGCTTCTCTGAGCAGCGAGAAAAAGGGGAGAACGGAATACGGGCAGGAATTCCGCCTGATAAGAAAAGAGGGGGACTGCGTTCTGCAGTGTGAAGACGGGAATCTGACCATGCCTAATTATGTACTGGAGTTTCTATCATGAACGAAGTAAGAACATTGCTGGAGCAATTCTGGATTGCAAGAGAAACGGATAAGGAAACCTATTTCCGAGTGAAGCGGGAGGTACCCCGTTTCCGGAAGTTCATACAGGAGCAGCTGGGGTGGAGGCTGATTCAGAACGAGAAACTGCTGAAGCTGGAAAAGATTCCGGCCCATGCGGAAAGCTTCATGGGAATTACGGAATTCCAGGAATTACGGGATTACTGCATACTTTGCGTGGTGCTGATCTTTCTGGAGGATAAGGAGGAGCAGGAGCAGTTTCTGCTGTCGGAGCTGGTGGATTTCATCAGCCTGCACCTGAAGCGGGTGATGGAAGTGGACTGGAATTCCTTCTCCCAGAGAAAGTCACTGGTTCGTGCCCTGCAGTTCGCAGAAGGAAAGGGAATGCTGAAAGTGTATGAAGGCAGCAGTGACCATCTCAGCGAAGGCATCGGACAGGAGGTGCTGTATGAGAACACCGGCCTTTCCAGATATTTCGCAGTGGGTCTTATGAAAGATATTTCGGAATTTCAGTCCTGGAAGGATTTCGAGAAGGAAAGCAGTGAAGCCGGAATGCAGCCGGATGCAGACCGCGTTCGCAACCGGGTGAACCGGATATACCGGCAGCTGGCAGTCTGCCCGGCCATGTACTGGGACGGAAATGAGGACGCCGATGCACTCTATCTGAAGAACCAGCGCCAGTGGGTGGAGCGTTATCTGCAAGCAAACCTGGGCGGCAGGCTGGACGTCCATAAAAATGCCGCTTTCTGGATGGTGGAGGAAGATGACACCTACGGACTGGTGCATCCGCGGGAGGCCATGCTGCCGGAGCTGGTAAGTCTGGTCTGCAGTGAGATCCGGCACAGGGCAGAAGGCGAAACTGTGCGGCAGACAGCGGAAAAAATCCGGATGACAGAACTTCAGCTGGACAAGCTGATTCTCCGCTGCCGGAGAAAATGGAACAGCGCCTGGAGCAAGGAATACCGGGAAATGGACGAGGAACGGCTTCTGCAGAATGTGAAGGAATATATGAAAAACTGGATGATGCTTGAAACGGATGGCAGCCATGTCTGGATTCTGCCTGCGGCGGGAAAGACCAGCGGATTCTATCCGAATGATTTTAAGATACAGAAAGGGGCAGAGGAAGAAGATGCATAACCGTTGGAAAATGAATCGCATGGGGTTCATCAACTTCTGGCTGTACGACGAAGAGACCTTCGATCTGTGCGACGGGAAGATTTTGCTCAGGGGGCAGAACGGAGCAGGAAAGTCCATCGCCACCCAGAGCTTTATCCCGTTTATCCTGGACGGGGACCGGACGCCCAGAAGGCTGGATCCTTTCGGCTCCAGCGACCGGAGAATGGAATTCTATTTTCTCGGCGACGGAGAAAAAGAAGAGTCCACCGGCTATCTGTTCCTGGAGTTTCGAAAGCCGGAGACGGACCAGTACCGAACCATCTGCATCGGACAGCGGGCACAGAAAGGCAAGCCCATGAATTTCTGGGGCTTCGTTTTGCTGGACGGAAGACGGATCGGCTATGATCTGCAGCTGTATCAGCAGGTGGGATCCACGAAGATTCCATACTCGAAACAGGATCTGAAAAAAGTCCTGGGAGAGGAAGTCCCGTTTACCGACGCGCAGGGTGAATACAAGGCGATGGTAAATAAATATCTGTTCGGTTTTCCGCGGATGGATCAGTATGAGCAGTATATTCAGCTGCTGGTAAAGGTTCGTGCACCGAAGCTGTCGAAGGAATTCCGGCCGAAGAAGGTATATGAAATATTGAACGATTCCCTGCAGACTCTGACGGATGAAGAGCTGCGGGCCATGGTGGAGGCCATGGAAAAGATGGACAGCATTCAGGGAAGCCTGGAAGATCTAAAGCGTGCTCTCCATGATACCCAGATCATCCGCAATGAATACACCCGGTACAATCAGTATTTCCTGGCGAAAAAGGGCGAGGCCTATCTGTCCGCCAAGGAAGAAGCAGACGGGCAGAAGGCCATGCTGGAAAGCCGGAAACGACAGATGGAAGAACTGCACACGCGCCAGCAGCAGGATGAAGCGGCGCGGAATGCAGCGGAAGAAAGAAGCCAGATCATCGCCGGGCAGCTGGAAAGCCTGCAGGACATGGAACTGGAATCTGCGGCGGACCGTAGGATGCAGGCAGCGTCAGAGCGGCAGATTGCTTCCGAACATGCAGACAGACTGGAAGAAAAACTGGAACGGAGCCGACAGCGGGTTCGGGAATTTGCATGCAATTTAAGAGATATCACCCAGTCCCGGGATCTGTACAGAGATCGCCTGACCGAAAAAAGACGGGAACTGGATGAGCTGCAGGAAACGGCCTGTTTGCCGGTGCATGAAACAGTGATCAGGCAAGTGGAGTCGGAACAGTGCACGGATGGTGAAATAATCCGCTCTGCCC
>JAEDMR010000120.1 GCA_016302925.1 Bacillota bacterium | reverse complement strand
CGTCTCATTCGCTCCGGTGATAAAATTATATCAGCATTTATGGATTTTATTCTGCGAACAGCGGCGTGGACAGGTATCTGTCGCCGGTATCCGGCAGCAGGGCCACGATGGTCTTGCCCTTGTTTTCCGGGCGCTTTGCCAGATCGATGGCTGCGAAGGCTGCTGCACCGGAGGAAATACCCACCAGTACCCCTTCTTTTCTGCCGATGAGCTTTCCTGTGGCAAAGGCATCCTCGTTGGAGACCGTGATAATCTCATCGTAAACCCCGGTATTCAGCACATCCGGCACGAAGCCTGCGCCGATTCCCTGGATTTTGTGGGCACCGGCCACACCTGTGGACAAGACTGCAGAAGAAGCCGGCTCCACCGCTACGATTTTGACGTCCGGATTTTGCGCCTTCAGGTATTCGCCAACGCCAGTCACCGTACCGCCGGTACCAACGCCTGCGACAAAGATGTCCACCTTGCCGTCGGTATCTGCGTAGATCTCCGGACCGGTGGTTTCTCTGTGGGCCTTCGGATTGGCCGGATTGACAAACTGACCAGGAATGAAGCTGTCAGGGATCTCTGCCGCCAGTTCATCTGCCTTGGCGATGGCACCCTTCATGCCCTTGGCACCTTCCGTGAGAACCAACTCCGCACCGTATGCCTTCATCAGCTGACGGCGTTCCACGGACATAGTCTCCGGCATTACGATGATGATCCGGTAGCCTCTGGCGGCAGCCACTGCAGCCAGGCCGATTCCGGTGTTTCCGGAGGTCGGTTCGATGATAACGGAACCCGGTTTCAGCTTTCCGCTTGCTTCGGCCTCGTCGATCATGGCCTTTGCGATACGGTCTTTTACGGAGCCTGCCGGATTGAAGTATTCCAGCTTCGCCAGTACAGTGGCCTCCAGACCCAGTTCCTTCTCGATATTGGTAAGTTCTAACAGCGGTGTTTTTCCGATCAGCTGATCGGCAGATTTATAAATAACAGACATGATGTTTTCTCCTTTCAAAATAGATTCTCTCGATTATTTCGCTACGGCATCAAATCCGCCCTGCAGATCGGCGATGATGTCGTCGATGTGTTCGGTTCCGATGGAAAGACGGATGGTGTTCGGCTTGATGCCCTGATCCAGCAGCTCTTCTTCCGTCAGCTGGCTGTGGGTCGTGGTGGCCGGATGAATCACCAGGCTCTTCACATCAGCGACATTGGCCAGCAGGGAGAAGATTTTCAGATTGTCGATGAACTTATGGGCTTCTGCCTGTCCGCCTTTGATCTCAAAGGTGAAAATGGATGCACCTCCGTTCGGGAAGTATTTCTCATACAGTGCGTGATCCGGATGATCTGGCAGGGATGGATGATTGACCTTTTCCACCTGCGGATGGTTCTTCAGAAAGTCGATCACTTTCTTCGTATTCTCTGCATGGCGTTCCAGACGTAGGGACAGGGTTTCCACTCCCTGCAGCAGCAGGAAGGCCGCAAACGGAGAAATGGTGGCGCCGGTATCTCTCAGCAGGATGGCCCGGATATATGTCACGAAGGCTGCCGGACCTGCGGCTGCCGTAAAGGATACGCCGTGATAGCTCGGGTTCGGTGCAGCGATGGCAGGATAGTTGCCAGAAGCTGCCCAGTCGAACTTGCCGGAATCCACGATGATGCCGCCCAGGGTCGTTCCGTGTCCGCCCAGGAACTTGGTTGCGGAATGTACCACGATATCTGCACCGTGCTCAATCGGCCGGATCAGATATGGCGTACCGAAGGTGTTGTCTACCACCAGCGGCAGGCCATGCTTGTGGGCCAGTTCTGCCACAGCATCGATATCCGGAATGTCGCTGTTTGGATTACCCAGGGTTTCGATGTAGATGGCTCTGGTATTCTCCTGAATGGCATCCTCCACTTCCTTCAGGTTATGCACATCCACGAAGGTTGCGGTAATGCCGAAGTTTGGCAGTGTATGAGCCAGCAGATTGTAGCTGCCGCCGTAGATGGTCTTCTGTGCCACGATGTGGCCGCCGTTCTGAGCCAGAGCCTGAATTACATAAGTGATGGCTGCAGCGCCGGATGCCAACGCCAGAGCTGCCACGCCGCCTTCCAGAGCAGCGACTCTCTTTTCCAGCACATCCTGGGTGGAGTTGGTCAGACGACCGTAAATGTTTCCTGCGTCTGCCAGGCCAAATCTTGCTGCCGCATGGGCGCTGTCATGGAATACATAAGAGGTAGTTGCGTAAATAGGGACTGCTCTTGCATCGGTTGCCGGATCTGCGGTTTCCTGACCTACGTGGAGCTGTAATGTTTCAAATTTATATTCAGACATGATTTTCTTTCCTTTCTGTTCATTCAAATGTTCTGCATCAGTTTTCACTTTGCCCGCCGGGGGCAGCAGCACATTCGTCCGAATCGGAAATTGGCACGTACAAGTTCTTCAAAGTAATGCTTCATCTAAGTCGTCTCCTTTCGACCTGCCATTTAGGATAGTCTTATATTAGCATAGTAAACCTATATTGTCAATAGGTTTTTAGGAATTTATTTTTCTTTGAAGATATACCAGCCGCCGGGTGAACCAAAAAAAGACACCGGACCACGAAAGCCCAGTGTCTTTTCATACGGCATGGTGCCGCGATTCATTCAATTCAATGATTCAGATCTTATTTTGCAGTCGCTTCTTCCTTACCAAACAGTACCTTGAAGCCATCCACAACCAGGATAACAGCCAGTACCAGGATCGGAATGATGATAACGCACTGCAGACCTTCCACGATGGCAGTACCTTCGCCGGCCATTAAAACCTGTGCGTTCTTGATGAACTTCAGAACCAGTGCGGAACCGGCAGTCAGCAGCATGAATACCAGCGGAATGTAGAACATGGTGTTCTTTCTGCCGATCTTCTTGAGGAAGCATGCAGCTGCCAGGAACGCAGGAACAGCAACCAGCTGATTGCAGGCACCGAACAGAGGCCAGATCTTAACGTATCCGGCAATGGTCAGCAGTGCTGCAGCACCGATGGTGATTGCAGTGGCCACGTACATATTGCCCAGAATATTCTTGGAACCGTCCTTATTGGTAGCGAACAGTTCCTGGAACAGGAACCGGCCCAGTCTGGTTGCGGTATCCAGAGAAGTCAGTGCGAAAGCGGAAATCGCCAGCAGCAGCACGGTGTGTGCAGTGGTTTCAGGGAAGCCCAGCTTGCCCAGCATTGCGGAGATACCACCTGCGAATACCTGCGGAGGCGTCATACCTGCCCAGCTATCCATGGAAGCACTTCCTACAGCAATCAGTGCGATTACTGCCAGTACGCATTCTACCAGCATGGAACCGTAACCAATGGCCTTGGCATCGCCTTCACTGTTCAGCTGCTTTGCAGTGGTACCGGAAGAGATCAGGCTGTGGAAGCCGGAAATCGCACCGCACGCTACAGTAACGAACAGATAAGGGAAGATGGTGCCGCCGGAGGTGCTCCAGCCGTTAAATGCATTCAGCTGCATGGTCGGGTTGGTGAATACGATACCGATAGTTGCAGCGATGATCATGAAGTACAGCAGGAAGCTGTTCAGATAGTCTCTCGGCTGCAGCAGGATCCAAACCGGTGCCACGGAAGCAATGAAGATGTAGATGAATACTACGATCAGCCAGGTGCTCTTCGGCAGGAATACCGGACATGCAATACCGATGGCAATGCATGCGATCAGCAGAGCTACGCCGACTACAGTATTGATTCCCAGATGGGAAGATTTTCTGTTGAACAGACCAAAGGCAACAGCCAGAGGGATGAACAGCAGGGATGCGGTTGCAACGGAACCGTTGGCAGGAACCTGATCTCCGTCTGCATTAAAGCCGGCGAAAGTACCTGCTACGATATCAGCGAATGCAGCAACTACCAGAATCAGAACCAGCCATGCGAAAACGGTAAAGCACATTTTCGTTCTGTGGCTGATGTTGATTTCGATGATTTCACCCAGGGATTTGCCCTTGTGGCGAATGGATGCAAACAGTGCGGAGAAGTCCTGCACGGCACCGAAGAAGATACCGCCGAGCACAATCCACAGCAGTACAGGAACCCAGCCGAATACAGCTGCCTGAATCGGTCCGTTAATCGGGCCTGCGCCTGCGATGGATGAGAAATGATGTCCAAGAAGTACGGCCTTGTTTGCCGGTACATAGTCCACACCGTCTTCCATTTCGTGAGCCGGTGTCGGTTTTTTCGGGTCAATGCCCCATGATTTCGCAAGGTATGAACCATACGTCGCATATGCGATGATGAACACAGCGATGGAAACCAGAAGAAGTACTACGCTACTCATGTTATAATTTCCTCCTGATTTAAAAATAAAATATAAAATGTATTATTACGCCATCAGCTTCAGGTAGGCTTTTTTCAGTTCCTTTCCCTGCTGATTGGTTGTAACCAGATTGTCCCGGGTGGAAACCAGCACCAGACGTGTTTCCAGGTATCCGCGGAAGTTGAACAGATACGTCTTTCCAAACTTGTATTTCTTCGCGAAACGAATCGTCTCATCTTCGATTTCTCCGTCGGTGACGATCACCAGCGTCAGGAACGAATACATATGGTTCTTCGGCGGATATTTCTCACCCCCCCGCACATACTGCGGTTCCGCAATCTCTTCCAGCGGCCGGATCAGCTCCTGAAGCTTTTCCACGGTCAGCGGGCCCTCTTCTTTCTTCCAGCTGCGGATGAAAAGATGTTCCTGGCTGTTGGCTTCCCACAGCTTGGCTTTCTTCACCAGTACATAGCGTGAGTTGTCCACGTTGAAGTGACCGTACACATCGTAGGCCTGACCGCCCAGCAGGAGACCATCCTCCAGATCGAAGGTGGAAGTATAGAATTGTTTCAGTTTTTCCACAAAGGAATCCGCTTGCATATTTTCTCCCATTCAACAATTTTTTTCATATTTTTTTGTGATTAATCACAATATGTTTTTTACACACTTTCTAATTTATCACGTTTTCGTCAAAAGTCAATAGAAAAATACAAAAAACCTTGAAATTCAAGGTTTTTCGATGTATTTTCTTAATTTTCTATATCCTCCCGGCAGAGGAAACTGTACAGATGCCGGATATTCATATCCTTCGGGATCCGGGCTCCGTGTTTTCCCGGCGGCAGCAGGCTTCTGTGACATCCGTGATCCGGTGAGAAAAACAATACGGTATTGTGATTCTTCCAGTGTTTTTCGATGGCATCGTGGATTTTGCAGAAGGTTTCCATGTTTTCGGAAAGCTCCTTCATGGATCGCCGCCCTTCCGGACCGAACCGGTGCATGGCCCAGTCATAGTTTCCGTTATACAGCACGATCAGGTCGTGCAGGTCTTCTTCAATCAGCTCCAGTGCCTTCAGATTGCACAGATGCCTGTCTTCGTAGATATAATAGTCTATATCCCGTTCTTTGAATATTTCCGCAATGGAGTCCCCCGCGGTGCAGACGATGGCAACCTTCTTTCCTGCCGCTGCCAGGTCATCAAACAGGGTATTCACTTTCAGCACCGGCTTTTCATACTTCTGAATTCCGTGTTCTGCCGGTGTCATGCCGGAATACATGGACGCGAAGCATACCGGTGTCACCGGCGGATATGCCGCACTGAGATTTTCCGTCAGATCGGTTCGCGTCATGGCCTCCCGGAAATGTTCCGGATGCTTCTCCATGATCCATTCTCCGATGGCATCCGGATTGTAAACAAAAACCCGGTCACAGTCGATGACCCTCTGCTGCCTTTCGCCGAATTTCAGTTTGGCCATAGTCAGGACTCTCTCTATGGGTTTCACGCTGTAATCCGTCGCTCTGGTGGTCTTCAGTCCCAGCAGAGCTTCGATGGTCGGGCGCATAGCTGTCAGATCCAATGGGTGAAAAGCCGACTGGTTAAAATCCTTTTTCATCATGTACACCTCCGGGTTATAAGATTTTGAAAAGTGCCCCTGCGGTGGCCGCAAGGGACCCTGCTACAACAAGTATCTGAAACGGCAGACCTCCCAGACGTCCGCAGATGGGACTGCTGCCGGTCCGCTTCCTCGCGTGATGATATGCCG
>JAEDMR010000119.1 GCA_016302925.1 Bacillota bacterium | reverse complement strand
GGGATTGAAGAAGAAGCCGGGATTGCGGATTTTGCGCCGTTCCAGACCTTCTGCGCTTCGCCGCCGATCAGACCGCCCATGGAAGGAATCGGATTTGTGAGAGGCTGGGTGGTGGACGTCCGCATAATTTCGATGGAACGGGACAGCTTTTTCAGAACGGCATCCCGGGTGGTTTCGCCCAGCTGGATCTCCCGCCGGAGCATAGCCTCAGAGATGGGAATTTCGTTGGACGTGCAGAGAGACAGCAGCGCCTTTCCGCTGCTGAAGTCATAGTTTTCGATTGTTTCTGTATTCTTCGTGTTATTCTCTGTATTCATGGCAGTCTCCCTCCTTATACCTGGATGACGGTGGTCTCATAGATGCCGTCATGGGATTTGATGGAATCGATAATCTCCGGCGGGATGGCCTGGTCGGATTCGATGATGGTGTAGGCGGTTTCGCCCTTGGCCTCCCGGTAGAGGCGCATGAAGGCGATATTCACGTTTTTCTCGCTGAGACAGCTGGAAATGTGGGCCACGATGCCAGCGGTGTCCTTCTGACGGACGATCAGGGTGCTGTACTGGCCCGTGAAGTCCACATCGATGTTGTTGATGCGGACAATTTTCATGCGGCCGCCGCCGATGGATACACCGCGGACGAACTGCCGGCTTCCGTCGGTGCCGGTGAGAAGAATATCTGCCGTGTTGGGATGATAGCCCAGATTTTCGTGATTTTCGGTGAAGCTGTAGGCAAGGCCGGTGCGATCGGCGATGGTGAAGGCGTCGCGGATGCGGATGTCGTCCGGTGTGAAGCCCTGAATGCCGCCCAGCAGAGCTTTATCAGTGCCGTGGCCGTGATAGGTTTTGGCGAAGGAACCGTACAGGGTGAAGTCTGCGCGGGCGATCTGTCGGCCTTCTGTGCCTTCTGTTCCTTCTGTGCCGGACGTCTCCGGTGCTGCGGGACGGATGAAGAGCTTCCGGGCCATCAGAGCGATTGCTACGGCACCGGCTGTATGGGAACTGGACGGCCCGATCATGTTGGGGCCGATCACATCGAAAATACTGGTATAACTCATGTTCTGCACTCCTTTCTGCACATCGATGATACCAAGGCAGGACATGTTTGTCAACGAAAAATATATCGAAAAAATGCGAATTATTTCCCATTTTGCCATTGCTTATTTATCCATTTCGTTGTATACTGAATTGACATTTAAATCTGTATGTAAGTTGAATGTAAATTTTGGATGGTGCCTGAAACCATAACACATGAGGGCACCTACTGGCCCGGCATTCCGGGAGTTTGACCAAAGGAGAGAAAGGAGTTCTCTCTCAGGGCTGCACGATCGATTAAGGCAGCGATATCCTGAAACAAAACGAGGTTCCCGCGACATGGCGGGGGTACCGATCTGGAGTTGATAGTTCTAAAATGGAAACAAAAGAATACTTTAAGGTCAAGGCGGAAATGAGGAATTCCGCTGCAGCGTCTTTTTGTGTTGAGGCGCTTTATGGTTTTACGACCTGGGTAAAATATGAAATCAGAAACCACAGCTCAGATTCCGTCTGGGCTTTTTGTAATGCTTTGAATCTGGCTGAAGGAGGGCGCGCGAAATGATTGAACTGAGACATTTAAGAAAGGAATTTGAGGATGTAACCCCTCTGGAAGATGTCAACGTCACCATAAATAAAGGCGACGTGATTGCTGTCATCGGTCCTTCCGGCACTGGGAAATCCACGCTGCTGCGGTGCATTAATATGCTGGAACCGCCCACATCCGGCGAAATCATTGTGGATGGTCAGGTGATCAACGACGGGAAGTGTGATCTCAATGAAATCCGGAAGAAGATGGGAATGGTGTTCCAGTCATTCAATCTTTTCGGGCATCTTACCGTCATCGAAAACATCATGAACCCGCAGATCACCCTTCTGGGACGTTCCCGGCAGGAGGCCTATGATAAGGCCATGTACTTGCTGAACACGGTAGGTCTCAGCTCCAAGGCATTTAACTATCCGGAGGACCTTTCCGGCGGACAGCAGCAGAGAATCGCCATCGCCAGAACCCTGGCCATGGATCCGGATATCATTCTTTTCGACGAGCCAACCAGCGCCCTCGATCCGGGCATGATCGGCGAAGTACAGTCCGTAATCCGCATGCTGGCCAAATCCGGCATTACCATGATGATCGTCACCCACGAGATGGATTTTGCAAGGAAAATTTCCAACCGGGTTCTGTTTATGGATCAGGGCGGGATCTACGAAGAGGGTACGCCGAAGGAAATCTTCGAACATCCGAAGAAGCCGAATACCATTAAGTTTATCAAGCGGCTGACGTCCCTGACCTATAAGATTGACGCGGATGATTACGACTTCACGGATGCATACGACGAGCTGCAGCAGTATGCAGAAAAGCTGCTGATCGAAAATGAACGTATCAGTGATCTGCAGATTGCCATGGAAGAAATCGTTGTCAATAACATTATGGAAGCAACGGATCATCCGGAGGTTCTCATCCGTGTGGATTACTCCGAAAAGATGGACCTGCTTTCCCTGAGCATCCGGTATAAGGGAGAACATCACGATCCGAAGGATTCGGATAATGAGCTGTTCCTGGAAATGCTCAGCGAACCTACCACGGAGCTGATTGACCGGGTCATCGAAACGGAGAATGATACCTACAACAATCTGATTGAAATACATTTCAAATGGGAGGAGGCATAACATCATGAACAGAACTGCAAAAAAATATGCTTCTTTCGTACTCCTGCTTCTGACGGCAGTGGTTATGCTTTTCGGCACCCTGTCCCCGGCCTATGCTTCGGAGTACAAAAAAATTGAAGATTTAAACGGAAAAAAAATCGGCGTGCAGACCGGATGCCTCTATGAAACCCATATCACGGACGAATGTCCGGATGCGGAAATCCAGTATTTCACCATGCCCCAGGACATGATTCTGGCACTGAATTCGCAGAAAATCGATGCATACCTCATCGAAGAAGTGGGGTACTATGCCACTGCAGCCGCACATCCTGAGCTGGACACACTGGAGGAAAGTGCCGGCCTCTGCGAAGCGGCGGTCATCATCGGAAATAATGACAAGCAGGAGCGGCTTCTGGCAGAAATCAATGAATTCATTGCAAACCACGGTCCGGACGGCGACGGCATGCTGGCCGAGATGTACAATTACTGGGTGAGGGATTTTGATGCGGAAACCAGCAAAACAGAGCAGGGCGGCTTCACCGGGGAAAACGGAGAGCTGATTATCGCCTGCGAAGGCGGGTATGAACCGTTCTCCTATGTCAACGATGAAGGCGACTGCGGCTACGACATTGACTTCATGTTCCGGTTCTGCAGAGAATACGGCTATACCCCGAATATCCAGAGAGTGGCCTTTGAATCCATCGCACCGGGCGCGGAATCCGGGAAGTACGATATCGGCCTGAACATTATCTTAAGTGATGAAAGAGACGACAATGCCTGCCTTTCGGAAGTGTACTACACCTGTGATATTTTCATGGTTGTTCCCGGCGAAACGGATAAAAATGCAGGTTTTATCGCGAAGCTGAAGGACAACTTCAATAACACATTTATTAAGGAAAGCCGCTGGAAGCTCTTTGCGTCCGGTGCAGGCACAACCCTGCTGATCACCTTAAGCTCCATCATTCTGGGGACCATCATCGGCTTTGCCGTGTTCATGGTCTGCCGCAAGGGCAACCGGATCGCCAACGGAATCACCAGCGCAACTCTCTGGCTCATACAGGGAATGCCGACGGTACTGCTTCTGATGATTCTGTACTATATCATCTTCGGATCCACCAGATTGAGCGGCACCCTCGTGGCCATCGTGGGCTTCACCCTGATTTTTGCCTGCTCCATGTATGATATGCTTGCGGTCGGCTTCGGCGCCATCGGAAACGGGCAGTATGAGGCCGCCACTGCGCTGGGCTACAGCGACAGACAGAGCTTTTTCAAAATCCTTCTGCCCCAGGCTGCCAGACACTTCCTTCCGATTTACAAGAACGAAGTGGTGACGCTGATCAAGGAGACTTCCGTTGCCGGCTATATTGCCATTCAGGATCTGACGAAGATTTCAGACCTGGTGAGAGCGCGTACCTATCAGGCATTTTTCGCCCTGATCTTTACGGCCATCATTTACTTCATCATTTCCGGCGCACTGACGCGGATTGTGGGAATGGTGGAAAAGAAAATCGATCCGAAGTCCCGTTCGAAGGAAAACATTCTCGAAGGGATCACGGTGGAAGAGTAGAATCGTAAGTAAAAGCGTAAGTAAAAGCACCTGCGGCTGTCGGTTTCGGTTCAGCTTCAGGTGCTTTTATTATGCATATGTGATGTACTGGCTTATGCTCTCAGATTCTTCCTCTGCAATCCTCTCCATTTCCACCAGATGGGTTCTGACGTTTCGCGGATCCCGGTTGAAATCATACGCAGACAGATCAGTCCTGTCATAATAGTTGTCGGTTCTCGGCAGTGACCAGTCGAACCGGTTGAATTCAGTACAGATACGGTACAGTGAATGATAAACCTGATTGATTTCTGCCGGCGTCATGGTTTCAAAGGATTTGCTCACATTGGCCAGATCACTGAAATAACAATAAAAAGAGAAAATATCATAGTCGTTATATCCTTCACACACCCCATAGTCGAAAGAGGCGATAGTTTCTACCGAAAAAAACATGTCCCGTTCCAGATCTCTGCACAGCCTTGCAAAATCATCCTTCTCCAGGTATCCGTTTCCTTTCAGCGTTATGAGCTGTCTGGCTGCACAGTCCAGATCATGGGAAATTCCCTTAAACCCATACATCATGGCTTCATCCGCGGTATAGCGCATGACTTCTGTTTTTTTGAAAAAAAACCATCCGAATGTCAGTGAAACAATAAGAAGAACTGCAATAACCTTGAGGATAGATTCCTGCCGCTTCTGCCGGTCCAGGCGGCGTTTGTCTCCGACATCGGTATCAGAAATCAGTTCGTCAATACTGATATCAAAAAGAAGTGATATTTCCTTTAAGGTGTCTAAACTTGGATACCCCTTTCCGGTTTCCCATTTCGATACGGCGGTTCGTGACACCGTAACCTTTTTCGCCAGTTCCTCCTGGGTGAGATTATGTGTTTCACGCAGCTTTTTGATCTTATCCTTAAACATGGAACTCTTTCCCCCTGCTTTTTCTCCTGTGGTTTCACTGTATTATACAGCAAAGCATGGAAAATGTCACGACACTTCCGCTCACATCGGTGTGGTTTCGGTCACATCGATGTGATTCTGAGAAATATCCAATATTCCAAGGCGTTTTATACAGTATTATGCAATGAAAAAAGAAGAAGGAAAGTCACTGTGAAGGGAACTCTGCCAGGCGTTTTCAAAAAACGGGCAAAAGTTTTCTTTTTGAAAACTTTTTGGCAGTTTCAGAAAACCAGGGCAGCAGGAGAGCAGGATTTTTGGCGACTGAGGCTGGAAATGGAGTTGAGAGGAAGGGGAGAGCAGGGCGATGCCGCAAATAGCGAAACAAAAATGCAAATTTCAGAATACATTTCAGTGAATAATAGAAAAAGTTTTCAAAAAAGACCGAAAAGTTTTCAAAAAGAAAACTTTTCGGCCCTTTCAGAAAACCGCAGCTGTAAGATCGCCTTACAGCGCCTGGGCTGTCCAGACTCCGTCCGGCCCCAGAACCCAGTATTCGGTGAAGCCGACGCCGCGGGCCAGATCAAAGGCTTCCGCAAAGCCATAGTCCAGCTTCCCGGCAGCGTGGCAGTCGCTGTTGACGGTGATCCGGCCGCCGGCCTGCAGGATCATCTCCAGCAGGCGGCCGCCTGGATAGGGATCGGTGCGGTAGCCTTTGGCCATGGCACCGGTGTTGATCTCGAAAATCTTGTTGGCACCCGCAAGTGCGAAAATCGCATTGCCGGCCGCATCCAGATAGCGGGGATGACGGGTATCAAACAGCGGTTCCGGTCCGTCGTCTCCGTCACCGTTTTCCGAAACCTGTTCCTCGAACTTGGTCAGAAGATCAAAGTGACCCACAATCTGACAGGCAGGGTCATCGGCAAACCGGGT
>JAEDMR010000118.1 GCA_016302925.1 Bacillota bacterium | reverse complement strand
TAGGAACGGCAAAATTTTTTACACTTCTATTACTTCTTTATCGCACATTAGCAAAAGCTGTGGGCATACAGTGAAAAAGTGATGGTGGTCATGGAATATCCGATGCCCATTCCTGCTGCGGAAAGAAAGGCGGCTGTCTCACTTCCATTCCCTGCGAGAAAGCCGGAGAAAAACGCGAGACAGAGGATCCCTGTAAAAAGCAGGTTGGTTCGGAAAATACCTATGCGGTCTGTCATGGCACCGTAGAGAAACTTGGCGATGGTCATGGCCAGTCCGAATGTAGATACGGCGGCTGCTACAGCAACAGGATCCAAACCTGACGTGGTCAGGTGAACGGCAAGACTTTCGGCATTGGGCGCAGTAAGCATGCCGATCAGAAAGGCCGCCGCCAGAGGCAGCTTTTCTGCATGTTGCGGCAGCAGGGAACCGGAAGGGAGTGCAGCCTCATGGGACGTGGTGTCGAAAGCGGCTGAATCGGAAGATGAAGGAAATGCAGCTTTCGCCCCGTAGGGAAGAAGGCCCATATCAGATGGTGAATTCCGCAGCAGAAAAAACATGATGACAGCGTAAATCAATACCAGCATTCCTTCAAAGGATGCCGCCAGGAATACACCCCCGGCAGTAAGTCCTGCAGTAATCAGAGGCGGACACAGGATCGTAGCCATGCCTGTACCGGCGCTGGCAAATCCCAGCACGAAGCCCTGCTTCTCTGCAAACCAGCGGTTGATCATCATGGTAACCGGGACCATGGTCCCCAGTCCATACCCCAGACCGGCCACGAAGGCACCGATATAAAATACGGAGAGAGTATGAGCACGGGAATAAATCAGGAAGGAGACGCCGATCATGGCTGCGGCAAGGGATAACCCCATTCGCATGTTCAGTTTATCATAATAGACGCCGCAAATGATGGTGCCCAGCAGTGATGCCACGCAGCGGACCGTGGACAGGCTGGCGCCCTGCGCGCGGGTGAAGCCGTTTTCTTCGATAAATGCGTTGATGTAAATGGAAAAGGTGTTGGATGCCAGACCCATGGTGCAGAACATGGTGAGAACGCAGAGGATGCAGATCACCCAACCCTAGTGAATATGGTGCTTCATTTTCCGGGCTGCCTTTCAAATAAAAATCTCCCTCCATTATATCACAGGAAAATGAAGGGAAATTGGAATATATGGCCAAGGGCAAAATAGAAACTGGCGATTTTTGGAACAACTTACATCCTTACAGGAAGAAGCTGTTCGAAGCCCGCCGGGTATAGATCTCCTCCAGCTCCGTCTTGTGATAGAGATATCCGGGATCGTCGTAGTATTTTGCCTGTGCCGGGCATTTTTTGATGCAGGCGCCGCATTTGATGCAGATACCGGGAATCTCCGTAATATCTGACGGATCAATGGATCCCATAGGACAAACTGCCGCGCAGATACCGCAGCCGTCGTCTGCAGAAGAAAAGGCGAGACACTTTTCCCGATCCGTCAGAGGCTTCACTTTGCGGATGTCGATGAACACACCGTGCCTGTCCCGCGGCTGGTAATAGCCGCCGTGATTTTCCTCGGCGGAGACACCGGGAACATGGATCGGCGAAAGAAAGGACTCTGCAGAACGGATTTTTTCTGCGGCTTGTCCGGAGAAAGTGCGGATCTCCGTGAGATCTTCCGTATCCGGCCTTCCGGCGCCCAGTGTCCGTGAAAAACTGTGTTCACAGCTGCAGGCCGCCCCGGCGATGGTGTGAAAGCCCTGTGCTTCCAGCAGATCACGCAGTTCAATCAGCGAGTTGTCGAAATTCCGGTTGCCGAAGGTTACCACCGGTACGGCGAAGGCACCGTTTCCCCGGATGGTGTGAAGATACTTCAGCAGCAAGTTCGGCAGTCTGCCTGCATAGGTGGGGCAGCCGAAGACCACCAGATCTGACGGAGACAGTGCAGGGAAAGAATTCTCTGCATCAGAGTCTGTGCGTGCCTGCGGAAGAGTAAAATCGAAGCAGTCAGTCCGGCATCCGAGAATTTTGGCCATGACGTCGGCGATGGCAGTGACCACCTTCTCCGTTGTACCGGTGGGACTGAAATATACTTCATATACACGATTGATTTTCATGGCAACCTCCGTTTCTGTTACGTTAAACCTGCAAATCCGGCAGGCGGCGGTAGATCAGGCTGGCCAGTACGCCGATGAGGATACCGCTGATGAGGCCGGAAAACAGTAAAATGCTGAAATAAGACATCATTCGTACACTTTGGACAAGCAGCGAGGCAGTGATCAGCTGCCCCAGGTTGTGGGCAACGCCGCCTGCCATGGAAACGCCCACCATGCTGAACCATCCGGTACGCTGCAGAAGGTACATGACCAGAAGGCTTAGAATGCCGCCGGCAAAGGAATAGATCATGCCGAATACGCCGGAAAACAGCAGTCCGGCGATGACGATTCGAACGCAGTTGATGGTGAAGGCATAGCGGAATCCCAGCTTATAGATGGCCATGACAATGACCAGGTTGGCAATGCCCAGCTTGATGCCGGGAACCGGCACCGGCAGAGGGATCAGCACCTCCACATAGGAGAAGATCAGGGCCAGGGCGGCCAGCATGGCACTGAGGGCCAGACGGCGGGTGGAGCGGGATGTGGTTCTATTCGTCGGCATCATGGGCGTCACCTCCTTCTTCATTCGCTGTGGACGGGCTGCTTCCGGAAACTGCAGTCCCTGTAATGATATCGACGCCGCTGCCATCGCCGCTTCCACCTGTAATTTCAATGACAACCTTATTTGGAAGGCAGACGATGGTATCTTTCGTCTGGGAGATGGCACCGCTTTCCACGCAGATTTGATTCCGGCAATCGGAAAAGGTCATTGAAATCTGCCCGTCTTTTATGGTAATATCATTGTGGTGCCCGTTTTTCTGCACCACCTGGATTGTCTGATCATGAGACAGCGGATAGGTGCCGTACAGCTTGCCGTCCACGGTTACCACGGCTTTTTCTCCGGCGGCGTTTCCAGCCAGAGACCACCAGCTGACTGCAAGGCCGAAGGCAAGAATCAGGAAAAATAAAATGATATCGGCTTTTTTTATCATACACACTCCTGCAAAATAAGGCAGACTCCCGGGCCTGCCTGCAATATTTCGACTCGAAAGGACAATATATTATGGCAATCGTAAATAAACGATGCGAGTCTTGCACACGGGACGGAATTCACGTTGGCGTTCTGTCATGCCACGGTATGATCCGGCGCATTCTCGCAATAATTCTCATACTGGCTTTTATTATACCACAAGCAGGCTGCGGCTCCAATGGAGAAAATGATCAGGGCATTGCTAAAACCGGATTTTATCTGGACACGGTATGCACCATCACCATCTACGGCGTGGATCCGGACAGCGATCTGGGAAAGGAACTGGCGGAGGCGGACAAGGAAGCACAGCAGAAACGGATCTTTCAGCTGATCACCGATGCGTTTCTGGAGTGCGACCGCTGCGAAAAGATTCTGAGCAAAACGCTTGATTCCAGCGAGATTTCGAAGATCAACAGTGCCGGCGGTCGGGCGGTGACGGTCAGCGATATGACAGCAGAGGTTATTGAAAAAGGTCTGGAATACGGAACCCTTTCCAATGGCGTATTTGACATCACCATCGGAAAAGCAACGGATCTGTGGAATTTTCACGATTTCCAGATCGAAGAAGCTTCGGACAGCGAGACAGAAAACGACAAGGAGGCAGATCCCCTGCCAGATCCGGAACTTCTGAAGGAGGCTGTCAGCCATGTGGATTACCGGAAAGTTAAGGTAGATGATGACCAGGTTGCCTTGCAGGATCCGGAAACGGAGATCGATCTGGGCGGCATCGCCAAAGGATATATCGCGGACCATCTGACACGGTGGCTGGAAGAACGCGGCGTTGTCAGCGCAGTCATCGATCTGGGAGGAAATATCGTGGCTATCGGCGGCAAATCCGCAGGGCTGCTGGAACTTCCGAAGCAGGACTTCACCATCGGAATCAAGGATCCCAAGTCGGAGTCCGGACAGCTTTTGGGGGTCTTCTCCTGCAGTGATAAAACAGTGGTCACATCCGGAACGTATGAACGGTATGTGGTGAAAGATGGAAAGAAGTACCACCACATTCTGAACCCGGAAACGGGTTGGCCTGCGGATACGGATGTGGACAGCGTGACCATCATCACCGAAAAAAATCACGCGGTGGACGCAGACGGCCTTTCCACCACCTGTCTGGCACTGGGGGTAGAAAAAGGTACAGCACTCATGGAAACAATAGAGGGTGCGGAAGCAGTCTTTGTGGATCTGGATGGAAACATGACCTCCACCAGCGGTGCACCGTCACTGACCACACGCTGACCACACGCTGACCCGGGCACGCTCACAGCGCTGGGCGAAAATATTTTGTCGGAAATAACAAAAAACAAGAAAAGCACTTGTGTTACGGAACCGACAGGAGTATAATATTTGCATGAAATTTTAACAGCAATACTATTTAGTATAATATAAGCGAAAAGAGGGATTACCAATGGACAAGAAAAATATCGACTGGGGCAATCTGGGCTTCGGATACATGCAGACTGACAAGCGTTATGTAAGTACCTGGAAAGATGGTGCCTGGGATGAAGGCGGTCTGGTGGATGATGCGAATATCACCATGAATGAGTGTGCCTGCGTACTGCAGTATGCACAGACTGCCTTCGAAGGTTTGAAAGCATACACCACGGAAGACGGAAAAATTGTGACTTTCCGCCCTGATCTGAATGCACAGAGACTGCAGGATTCCTGCCGCGGACTTTGCATGCCGGTACTTCCGGAAGAAAAATTCCTGGATGCTGTAGACCAGGTGGTTAGTGCCAATGCAGCATATGTACCTCCATTCGGAAGCGGTGCCACTTTATATATCCGTCCGTACATGTTCGGAATCAATTCCGTCATCGGTGTAAAGCCGGCGGATGAATTCCAGTTCAGAATGTTCTGTACACCGGTTGGACCGTACTTCAAGGGTGGCGTTAAGCCTCTGACCATCCGTGTCAGCGATGTGGACCGTGCAGCTCCGCACGGAACCGGAAACATCAAGGCGGGTCTGAACTATGCCATGAGCCTGAGAAACATCACCGATGCCCACGAAAAGGGATTCGATGAAAATATGTATCTGGATCCGCAGACCAGAACGAAAGTGGAAGAAACCGGCGGTGCAAACTTCCTGTTTGTGACCAAGGACGGAACGGTGGTTACACCGAAGTCCGGCAGCATTCTGCCTTCCATTACCAGACGTTCTCTGGTTTATGTGGCAGAGCACTACCTGAGCCTGAAAGTGGAAGAAAGAGAAATCTACAAGACAGAACTGAAGGATATGGCAGAGGCCGGTCTTTGCGGTACGGCTGCTGTTATCTCTCCGGTTGGAAAGATTGTGGATCACGGCGAAGAAATCTGCCTGCCGTCCGGCATGTCTGCAATGGGTCCTGTCACCCAGAAGCTGTACGATACTCTGACCGGCATCCAGATGGGAAGAATCGAAGCACCGGAAGGCTGGATTCGTGTGATTGCAGATTAATTTCAGCCACAGTAAAACCAACCGAAAAAATATGAATTTAGAGAGCAGTCTCATGCAGGCTGCTCTTTTCTTGAAGCATGGAATGGAGAAATGATATGAAAGATCAACAATTTGCATCGGATATTACGGAACTGTACAGTTTCGCGCAGAAAGAACCGGAGCGCCTTAACGCCAGACTGAATCTGAAGCTGCACGACTGCAGTCGGGATGAGATGTGGGTGGAGTTTCTTTTTGAAAGCGGGGAGTGGTGCCTGAATCCCTATGGCGGAGTCCATGGCGGAGCAATCTGCAGCATGATCGATACTGCCATGGGATTCAGCTGTGCGGCCTATTCCGGGAAATATGTGTCGACAACCGATCTGTCTGTCAGCTACCTGAAACCTATGATGGGAAAATGCTACATCATCCATGTCGATCTGACCCAGGCCGGCAGCCGAATGATCCGCTGCATGGCGAAGGTCAGCGATGCAGAAAGCGGCGTGCTTTGCGCCACGGGAATGGGCAGCTTCATCACTTCCGGCGACCGTCCGAAGGGCGTGCGGGTGTAGCGGCCCGAAGCAGCCTGCAGCAGCCTGCAGAAAAGCGGAATGT
>JAEDMR010000117.1 GCA_016302925.1 Bacillota bacterium | reverse complement strand
CAGGTGGCTTCACAGCCGTCTGTCAGCGCCTTTACCGGGCTGTGGCTGATCTTCGACGTGATGCCGATCACGTACCGTTCTCCCGCATCCTGGCCGTTGGCATCGGTCATCTGCTGCAGGACAGGCTGAACCTGTACCGTACGTTTTCCCTCGCTGCCATCCACTGTCATCTCCACTGCGGATCCGTCCTCCGGCATATACGTCATGACATCATTCCAGGTCTTCACCGCATTTCCGTCGATTGCCGTAATCTTATCACCGGACAAAAGCCCGGCTGCCTCTGCCGGACTTCCCGGCGCAACCTCTCCGATCCGGTTGGTCGTAAATCCGCTGATCCCGAAAATCAGGGACATGATCAGAATGGCACAGAGAATGTTCATGACAGAACCGGCTGCCAGAATCACGATTTTTTTCCACGGCTTCTGCGCCGCGAAAGTACGCGGACCCGGCTCTGCAATCTCCGCGGCATGGCTGCCTTCTTCCGATTCCTCTTCCGTTCCGTCTTCCCCATCCATGGCACAAAATCCGCCCACCGGAAAAAGCCGGATGGAGTAGAGTGTTTCTTTCCCCTGATGCTTCCAGATGGTTGGGCCCATGCCAAATGCAAATTCAAGAACCCTTACACCCATCCGTTTCGCTGCAAGAAAGTGCCCCAGTTCATGGGGAAATATCATAATGCAGAATAACAGAACTGCAAGTATTGCTGTCTTCATATCGTCCTCTCCTGTTCCCCTTTCTTTATTCCGTTCTTAGTATACAGCAGCCCCCTGTCCCTGCTGCACGGTCTGATATGTGTATTCCCGGATTTCCCGGTCGATATGCAGAATGTTTTCCAGTGTCAGATCATACTCCGGCACATGGGCATCCAGAATCCGCTCCAGCTGATCCTGAATCTCAATGAACCGGATCCTTCCATGGAGGAACAGGTCCACCAGTACCTCATTGGCACCGTTTAGCACCACCGGATAGCTTCCGCCTGCACGAGATGCCTCATATGCCATGGAGATGCACCGGAACACTGCAGGATCCGGCTTTTCGAAAGTCAGACTGCTGCCGGCACTGAAAAAATCCAGCCCCGGTTCCTGGCTTTCCAGCCGGTCCGGATACCCCAGCGCCAGACTGATCGGGATTCGCATATCCGGATTTCCCAGCTGTGCCAGTACAGACGTATCCGCGAATTCCACCATGGAATGCACGATGCTCTGCGGATGCACCAGAATCTGAATGTCATCCACCGGCACATCGAACAGCCATCTGGCTTCGATGACCTCCAGCCCCTTGTTCATCATTGTGGCTGAATCGATGGTGATTTTCTTTCCCATGGACCATTTGGGATGGTTCAGCGCCTGCTCCAGCGTGACGGTCTCCAGCTGCTGCCGGCTCCACCCGCGAAACGGGCCGCCGCTGGCTGTCAGAAGGATTTTTTTCACCCTTCTGTCCCGGTTTCCTTCCAGACACTGAAAAATAGCGCTGTGTTCACTGTCCACCGGGAGAAGTCTGACACCTGATTCACGGACTGCATCCATCACGATGCTTCCCCCTGCCACCAGTGTCTCTTTATTTGCCAGCGCAATATCCTTCCCTGCACCGATGGCCGCCATGGTCGGTGCCAGGCCGCTGATGCCCAGAAGCGAATTCAGTACCACGTCACAGGCATCACTGGCTGCTGCAGTCTTCAGGCCTTCCTGTCCCCAGAGAATCTCTGTGTGCACACCGCTTTCAAAGCCGGGTGCTTCCCGCAGCATTTTCGTCAGTGCATCTGCATCTTCTTCCTGCTCAGTCACTGCGATTTCCGGCTTCCAGCGCAGGATCTGTTCTTTCAGACGCTGCACATTCCTGCCGCAGGACAGGACGCCAACCTGAAACCGGTCAGGATGCTTTTCTATAATATCCAGACTCTGGGTGCCGATAGAACCGGTACTGCCAAGAATGGCTACTTTCTTCATGAAAAAACCTCTTTTCTCCCGTTCCTAATACAGAATCAGCTGCATGGTATAGTAAATCAGCGGTGCCGTAAACAGCACACTGTCAAACCGGTCCAGAATGCCGCCATGGCCCGGAATCAGATTACCGTAATCCTTGATGCCCATCTGCCTCTTGAATGCGGATGCTGAAAGATCTCCAAGCTGTGCGGCGATACTTCCCACGAAGCCGATGATCACACATTCCCACAGCATACCGCCGCCCAGGAAATAGCCGAACAGTCCGCAGAAAACCACGCCGCCCAGCACGCCGCCCACGGCGCCCTCTATGCTCTTCTTTGGACTCAGATTCGGACACAGCTTATGCTTGCCCAGGGCCATCCCGGTGAAATATGCCATGATATCCGTACCGAAAGCCGCCAGGAATACCAGCCATATGAGTATTCTATGTTCCGACTGGTCAATCAATACGATGTGATAGGAAAAAAAGACCACATACATCAGTCCGAACAGCGTGGACGTGGTATCCTCTGTCTTCCTCTCGTTGACTTTAAATCCGTAAATCAGACATGCCATGGTGCATACCACTGCCCACAGCATCAGCAGATTCAGATTGTCCTTCCACAGGATGTTGATCAGATACAGTGCTGCAGTGGCCACATAGGCGATTTCCCTGCAGGGCTTCACCCCCATGGTTTCAAACCCATGATACAGTTCCCGCAGACCGATGATGCCTACGAGAAACGCTGCAGCCATCAGCCAGTAACCGCCCAGCCATACCACCACCAGCAGCGGCAGCATGACACAGCCAGAAATAATTCTCGTTTTCATAGTTTCCTTTCCCCTTTCCGCCTGTCGACTTTCTTTTCGCCCGGCTGTCGGCTATCTTCCGCCGAACCGCCGTTTTCTTCCTGCGAAAGCATGTACGATAGCCTCAAACTCATCCGGTGTGAAATCAGGCCACAGACTGTCGGTAAAGGCCAGTTCACTGTACGCACACTGCCACAGCAGAAAGTTGCTGAGCCGTTCCTCGCCGCTGGTCCGGATGATCAGATCCGGATCCGGAATGTTTCCGTTTTCCTCGCCCGTATACAGCGCATCGGAAATCATGGCCCCGGTCACATCGGATACCCCGATCTCTCCCGAAGAGACCCGTTCACATATACTTCTGACAGCATGCAGAATTTCCTGCCTGCCGCCGTAGTTCAGTGCGATGTTAAACTGAAGACCGTCATTGTTTTTCGTGGTATCCAGTGCCTTTTCAATGCTGGCTACCGCAGCCTTGGGCACCTGTCTCCAGTCCCCCAGAATCCGGACCCGCACATTGTTTTCATCCAGCTCCGCCAGTTCACTGCCTACATACTTCACCAGCAGATTGAAAATGCCGCCGACCTCCTCCTGGGACCGCTTCCAGTTTTCCGTAGAAAAGGCGTAGACCGTCAGGTATCTGATCCCCATGATGTCTGCCCGCTTGATGATCTCTTTCATGGCCAGCATGCCGGCGTTATGTCCCGAAAGACGGCTGACACCGTTTTTTTCCGCCCAGCGTCCGTTGCCGTCCATGATGACTGCCACGTGCACCGGTATCTTTTCCGTAAGTTCTTTTCTGTCCATCCGTACTTTTCCTTTTATCGAACAATGTGGCTGCCTTTCACAGCAGCCACATCTTCCCGTTTCTTTATACTTCCAGAATTTCTTTTTCTTTTGCTGCCACGATCTCGTCGATTTCTTTAATTACTTTATCCGTGGCCTTCTGCACGTCATCCAGTGCCTTCTTGGATTCATCTTCCGTGATCTCATGGTTCTTTTCCAACTTCTTCAGATGATCATTGGCATCTCTACGCAGATTCCGCACTGCAACCTTGCTTTCCTCGCCCATCTTCTTCACGGTCTTAGTCAGCTCTTTTCTTCTATCCTCGGTGACCGGCGGAATGACCAGACGGATGCACTTGCCGTCGTTGGACGGATTGATGCCGATATTGGCCATGTTGATGGCCTTTTCGATTTCGCCGATGGACTTCGGGTCAAACGGTGTGATCAGCAGCGTTCTCGGATCCGGCGTCGAAATGTTGGACAGGTTCTTCAGCGGCGTCGGTGAACCGTAATACTGTACGCTTACCTTGTCCAAAAGTGCAGGATTGGCTCTGCCCGCACGAACGGTATTCAGGTCTTCCTTCAGTACAGAGATTGTTTTTTTACTTCTTTCTTCCAGATTCTTCTTAATGGTTTCCATTGGGAGTCTCCTTTTTTCTAATCTTTTTCATTTCTTTATTTCACAAAATCTATTCTCCCGCCTTTTTCGGGAGGTGCCGCACCGCTTGCCGTCCGGTGCTATCGGATAATCGTTCCGATTTTCTCTCCGGAAATGGCCTTCTGCACGTTTCCTTCTTCGGCGATGGCAAATACATGGATGGCAATGTTATTATCCTTGCACAGGGTGGCTGCCGTCAGATCCATCACCTTCAGATCTTTTTCGATCACATCCATGAAGGTCAGTTCACCGAACTTCACGGCATTCGGGTTGGTCGCCGGATCGCTGTCATAGACTGCGTCCACATTCTTGGCCAGTAGGATCACATCTGCATCGATTTCTGCTGCCCGCAGTGCAGCCGCCGTATCGGTGGAAAAGAAAGGATTTCCCGTACCGCCTCCGAAAATGACCACATCACCGTTCTCCAGGTGGGCAAGTGCCCGTCTTCTGGCGTATGGTTCAGCAATTTCCCGCATTTCGATGGAAGTCTGCACTCTGGCAGGAACCCCGATAGCCAGCAGTGATTCCTGCACGGCCAGACTGTTCATCACCGTGGCCAGCATTCCCATATAGTCTGCCGTAGCACGGTCCATATCCTTACTGGTTCTTCCTCTCCAGAAGTTGCCGCCTCCCACTACGATGGCCACCTGCACACCCAGGTCATGGATCTGCTTGATTTCTCTGGCGACCTTACGGGTCATTTCTTCATTGATACCAAACTTATCGCTGCCTGCCAGCGCTTCCCCGCTGATCTTCAGCAGCACGCGATTGTATACCGGTTTCATTCCCTATCCCACCTCGTTATCTGCATAGTATTTTGAAATCAATCTTAAAAGATATTATACCATAACCAGAGGGCAGGATTAAAGTTGTTTCTTCGCTTTTTCATAAATTTTTCACAACAGAAAAGAGCATACCGATACGTCCTGCACCGATATGCTCAGCTTCTCATCTGTTATTTTTCTTTTCTGGACTTGCGGACCGTTACCACACCGCCCACGCTGGCTGCTGCCATCAGCAGGAGCCAGAACAACATATTCTGATCATCCCCTGTTTTCGGCTTGCCATGATTTTTATCCGAATCATAGGATCCGCCCGGCACATCCGGATCGTCAACATTTTCGCCTTTTCCCGGCTTATCCGGATCGGTCGGTCCCAGCGGGGTTTCCGGCTCATCGATGTCCACTTCTTTCGGAATCGCCTTATACTGTGCAGTATAAATCTCATTCCTGGTTACACGGACAATTTCCTTATCCCAGCCGATGAATTCATAAGTGTACAGGTCATCCTCCGGTCTCACCGGTGTCGGCCCGTCATACGTCGGCATGTCGTAGAAATTATAGTAATCGGTTTCCAGATTGGTACCGTCGTAGTTGTTCCAGAGTACTACATATTTAAAAATCGGTGTCGGCGGATAATCCAGCGCTTCTACCTTGAAAACCCAGTCCACTTCACCAACCCGGTTGGCAAACTCGTTGCCCATGGTCGGCGGCACATAGAGCTGTGCGGTCAGTTCCAGCGACTCGTTCTTTTTCAGCTCGCCCAGCAAGATTCCGTTTTCCTGAATGCCTGCATCCGCTGCCGTGCCTCTGAAGATTTCTGTCTCACCCTGCCGTAAAGTCAGGATCAGCTGGCTCAGGAATGCGGTCATGGTTTCGATGGTTTCTCCGGAAGCAGCAACCTTTTCACTGAGCGGATTTTTCTCCGCATCGTGAGGCAGTGCTTTCAGATAGACTTTGATATAGTCGCAGTCAGAAGCGGTGTTGGATACGGTAATCTTCTGCTCCAGACTGTCGCCAGGCATTACGCCTTTGAAGTTGGCGAACAGGTCGGAATCCGTGTAAGTACTGCCCGGATGAAACTCCAGCATATCCTGCTGCCCTTTATAGGTCACACCGGCATCGGCAGCGAACGCATTGACGGAGAAACTCAGCACTATCGTGAGAGCAAGCAGAACGGAAAACATTTTTTTCATCATCTTTTTCATTTCACTC
>JAEDMR010000116.1 GCA_016302925.1 Bacillota bacterium | reverse complement strand
GCAGAGAACGGAGCCTTTTACGGCGCCGTTTACGACCTTTGGCGCCAGGAACATGCCCTGAAACATGGCTCTGGTCTGTCCGAAGGTCAGTCCGCATTCTCCGCCGATACCCGGACAGGTCATGCGGTACTGGATCTTATCGATCAGATCCTGTCTGCCGGCCACATATCCGCCGGTCAGTGCCAGACCGCCGCCCGGATTTTTGATCAGAGAGCCGGCGATGACGTTTACTCCCACATCGGTCGGTTCTTCAATATCCAGAAATTCGCCGTAACAGTTGTCCACCATTTTTATGATGTTTGGATTCAGTTCGGTGACAAACTGCGCCCACTGACGGATCTGGTCGATGGTGATGGCTTTTCTCCAGCCGTAGCCGGTTGCGCGCTGTACGGTGACCATACGTGTTTTCTCTGATATTGCATTTCGTACCCCTTCCAGGTCGATGGAGCCGTCCGGCAGCAGTTCCACCTGCTTATAGGTGATTCCGTAATCTTTCAACGAACCGTTTCCCTCTCCGCGGATACCGATGACTTCTTCCAGTGTGTCATACGGACCTCCTGTACAGTAAATCAGTTCGTCTCCGGGACGGAGAATCCCCAGAAGCGTGATAGCAAGTGCATGGGTTCCATTTACGATGGTCGGGCGGACAAGCGCTGCATCCGTATGGAAAATGTCAGCATATAACTGCTCCAGCTTCGCACGTCCGGCATCATCGTAGCCGTAGCCGGTGTTCCAGCTGAAGTGCATATCGCTGACCCGGTTTTTCTGAAACGCGGATAAGATTTTATACTGGTTGTATGCCATGATATCGTCCAGCTTTTCGAACTGAGCGGATACATCTGCTTCTGCCTGCGCAATCAGGTCCAGTACCCGGGGATCGATCTTAAACTGCTCTTTTAATAACTGATTCGTATAGTTCATTTGAATAATAGTTTCCTTTCTGTTTTATTGTTCCTTGCGTTCAATTTCCCATTCCATATCTTTTACCAGATCCCGTTTGACATTCTGCTTATGACGGGCATAAAGCTGGGTTGTGGTGACCTGTTCGTGATCCAGAAGCGCCTGCACATCGAAAATAGAGTTTCCACGGCCGATGAGGCTTGTGGCTGCGGTGGCACGGAGTTTATGGGGGCTGTAACCGGCCTTTCGGCTGGTTTCCATGGCGATGGACGTATACTTCTTTACAAGTTCGCGAATCTGCCGCTCGGTCATACGACGTCCCTGCAGGGAAAGAAATAAAGCATCTTCATGGCCTTCCTGAATCCGGCTGGTTTCGGGTCGTTCCAGCTCCAGGTAATCCTGCACCACCATGGTGACCGAACGATTCAGAGGCATGAGCGCTTCCTTGTCCCGTTTCCGGTAAATTTTAAATTCACCCCTCTTCCAGTTGAAAGAAGACACATTCAGCTGCTGCAGCTCGGAAAGACGGAGTCCATAGGTCAGGAAAAGAACAAGGATTGCTTTATCCCGCAGTTTGGTCTTTTCCCAGTAGGAATGTTCATGGGCTGTAAGCCCGGTTCCGTTGGAGACTGCGTCCAGCATGATCATCACTTCATCATCCTGCAGCGCTTTAATTTCTCGTTCTCCCGGTTTCGGCACCCGGATGGGGTCGAATCCGTCCGTAATATTCTTTTCCAGCAGTCCATCCCGGTAAAGCTGCTTAAACAGGACAGAAACCGAAGATTTCTTTCGTGCCAGGGTCTTATTGGTATTTTCATATACGTATATGTTTTTTTCTGTTTCCACCTTGTATTTGCGGCAGTAGTCCACAAACAGGTTCACATCCACGGCTTCCACCTTTTCCAGCTCCTCCAGCCGGATATCGTGTATAGATTCCGCAGAGGACAGATCTGTCTCCTTGATCAGATATTGCAGGAAAAACTTCACATCGTGCAGATAAGCCAGTCTGGTCTGCGGAAGGACATTCCCGCGCAGATAGGCAAAATAGCCGCGTAAAAATCCGGGCATTTCCCTCTCCAGGGCTTCGCACTGCAGGAAGATTTCGTTTTCTTTTTCCACAATATTGTCCGGTTTATCGGTTTTATTATGAATTTTTATCTGTTTTTCAGCCATCTGATGATATCCTCTGCCGCTTCTTCGTCACTGCCGTACTCGCTCAGATTGAACCAGGTCATATCTTCATAACGGCGGAACCATGTGAGCTGCCGCTTGGCGAGGTGGCGTGTGTTCTTCTTAGTCAGGTCGATTGCCTCTTCTCTGGAACAGAGTCCGTCAAAATATGCAATGATTTCCTTGTACCCGATGCCTTTCATGGAGATATCGTCTTCTGTCAGACCGCGGTCAAGGAGGTCCTCCACTTCCTGAAAGAGTCCTTCTTTCACCAGAAGATCGACTCTCTGATTGATTCTATCATACAATTCTTCCCGATTTCTTGTCAAACCGATTAAGATTGGGTGATAATCCTTACATTTTTCTGTACAGTTTCTGAAGTCACCGATGGGATTGCCGCTTGCGGCACCTTCCAGCGCACGGATCACCTTTTTTACATTATTGGGATGAATGCGGGCAGCAGCTGCGGGGTCGACCTCCTCCAGCTTTCTGTACAGATATTGCGGACCGAATAATTCCACTTCTTTTTCCAGTGTCTGACGAAGCGTTGTGTCCTGGGGTGCACTGCCAAAATCCATATCGTAAAGAAGAGAATTCAGATACAGCCCGGTTCCTCCGGCGATGACAGGCGTTTTCCCTTCGGAAAATATGTGTTCTATGGCTTCTTTGGCAAGCTTCTGGTATTCTGCCACCGAAAAAGGCTGCGCGGGATCGATCATATCCACCAGATAATGCTTCACCTGTACCTGTTCCTGCGGGGTAGGCTTGGCACTTCCGATGTCCATGTAACGGTAAAGCTGCATGGAATCACAGGAGACGATTTCTCCGTGAAAAGCCAGTGCAACTTCAATGGCAAAACGCGTTTTCCCGACGGCAGTCGGACCTGCCACAACGATGATTTCTCTGTTTTTCATGAAAGTGTTCATCATGATTGTATCCTCTTAAACAGCCGTTCGATCTCATACCGGCTGAGACGAACAAATGTAGGCCTTCCGTGTGGGCAGCTGAACGGATTGACACAGGAGGACAGATCTGTCATCAGCGCTTCCATTTCCGCCATAGAAAGCGTATCACCACCCTTTACAGCTGCTTTGCAGGATTTCATGATCAGCTTGTTGATGACAACACTGTTTCTTAAATTAGTGGAATCTGAAATCTGGTCGATAAAATCGCGGGCAAACTGCTCTGCTTCTTCCAATGTCATAAACGTTGGAATTTCTGTGATGCGGTATGTGCTTCGGCCGAATTCTTCGATCATATATCCCATCTTACTGAGGGAGGTGAGCCAGTTTACCTTATCCTCATCCGCCTTCAGTGAAACCTGAAGCATAATCGGAAGAAGAATCGGTTGTCTGCTCTTTTCGTCCTCCTCGTACTCCCGAACCAGCTTTTCATAAAAAATACGCTCGTGAGCGGCATGCTGGTCGATCAGATAAAAGGAATCCGACGACACAGCGGTAATATAGGTATGAAAGATATTCCCTGTAATCTGCAGTTCCAGAAAATCAAAGGGTTTCAGAGCAGGCGGCTGAATGGTAAGTTTGGCAGGTGCTTCTGTATGTGCTGGAGCAGAAGATGGCGCAGAATCTGCCGCAGGTGATGTCCCTGATGCCTGTGCTGTCTGTGATGTCGACGATACAGTATTTCGCTTCACGAAAACCGGTGACCCATGAGATGCTGCAGCTTTCTGCGGTATTTCCGGCACAGGTTCCGCTTTCGGTTTGATGATGGGATGTGAAGTATTGTCAGAAGGAATATTTGACAGGAATTCTTTTATGTCGACCTGTTCTTCTTTTTCCTTCTGTACTCCATATTCTGCCGGTTTCTCCCGGAACAGACTGGCTCCGCTGACCATTGCCTCTTCGGTGCCCAGTGTAATGCGGATTGCCCGTGTCATGAAGTCGATGATATCGGCTTCATGGTCGAACCGGACTTCCCGCTTGTTTGGATGGATGTTTACATCCAGGTCTGCAGGATCTGTTTCCAGAAACAAATACGCTACCGGATGACGTCCGTCGAAGATCCGCTCCCGGTACCCTTCCGCCAGACCCTTTTCCATCACCTTGCTGTGTACCACCCTGCCATTGACGAAAAAGATCTGCGAAGAACGGCTGTTTTTCGTCTGTGCCGGCGTGGAAATATACCCTTCCAGATGAAGCTTCCCTTCTGCATAATTGACAAGTGTCAGATTCTTCGGATCCACATTTTTATATACGCGGACAATGGTATTAAACCGGTTTCCATCTCCTGCTGTGGAGAAAAGTACCGTACCATTGTTGATGAAACGAAATTTAATCATTTTATATGCCAGGGCCATCTGGCTCATGAAGTCAATGATCATGCCGCTTTCCGCAGAATCGCTCTTCAGGAATTTCAGCCGGGCCGGCGTATTATAAAACAGGTCTGTAACGATCATGGTTGTTCCGTCCGGACAGCCTGTCTGCTGATGTACCATCACTTCCCCGCCATGAAGGAGAACTCTGGTACCTGTTTTTGAATCACGGCATTTGGTTACCATCTCGGTCCGGCTCACTGCGCAGATGGAGGCAAGTGCCTCTCCGCGGAAACCAAGTGTACCGATGGCATCCAGATCGCCGGCCGTGCGGATTTTGCTGGTGGCATGACGAAGAAAGGCAGTTTCCACCTGATCTTCAGGAATCCCGCAGCCGTCGTCCGTGACCCGGATATAGGATTTCCCGCCGTTTCGAATTTCAACGACAATGGAAGAAGCCCCGGCATCCACCGCATTTTCCACCAGTTCCTTTACGATGGAAACGGGACGGTCGATGACCTCTCCTGCAGCGATTTTATCCGCAATGTGTTTTTCAAGTACTTTAATCATCTAAGGATTCCTTCAGTTCTTCCAGTATTCGAAACGCCTGCGAAGGCGTAATTTCCATGAGATCGATATCACGCAGCCGTTCCACGACGGAAACCGGTGCGAAATCAAAGAGAGAAATCTGCCCTTCCACTGCCGTTCCGGATGGTTTGGCAGACTTGGATATCTTGCCTTCCTTCACCTCTTTTCCCTGCGGATCCGGCATAGTGCTGTGCTCCCCGCAAGTATGGCCTTTGAACGCCTCAGAAGCCGATGCCTCAAGTTCCGCCAGCTTGTCCTCTGCACGCTCCAGCAGTGTTTTCGGCACGCCGGCCAGCCTTGCCACATGAATGCCGTAGCTTCTGCTGGCTGAGCCTTCTACAATCTTATGAAGGAAAACGATATTTCCGTTTTCCTCTGATACGTCGACATTCAGATTGCAGACACCGGAGATTTCATCTTCGAGAACGGTCAGTTCATGATAGTGGGTGGCGAAGAGCGTACGAATATGGGTCTTCGCATTGCAGAGATATTCCACAGCGGCCCAGGCGATGGAAAGACCGTCATAAGTACTGGTGCCGCGGCCGATCTCATCCAGAATCACCAGACTTCTCTGGCGTGCGGATCCCAGAATGTAGGACAGCTCGCTCATCTCCACGAAGAAGGTGGACTGCCCCTGTGCCAGATTGTCGGACGCACCGATTCTGGTAAAGATACGATCTACCACGCCGATTCTTGCCTTTTCACAGGGAACGAAGCAGCCAGCCTGCGCCATCAGGACAATCAGTGCAGTCTGCCGCATATAGGTGGATTTACCCGCCATATTGGGACCGGTAATCAGCAGCATGCTGGTATCATGGTCATTCATATACACGTCATTGGACACGAACTGTCCATCGGGAATGGTCTGCTCGATAACAGGATGGCGGCCTTTGCAGATTTCCAGCTCCAGAGATTCATCGATGACCGGCTTTACATAGCCCAGCCGGTCACTGACCTCTGCGAAGGAACATAGCACGTCCAGGCAGGCCACTGCGGAAGAAGTCTTCTGAATCGGAACGATATATGCCTCAATCTGTTCCCGTAAATCGCAGAAGATATCATATTCCATCTGGTTGATCTTTGTTTCCGCATTCAAAACCAGACTTTCCATTTCCTTCAGTTCCGGCGTGATGAACCGCTCTGCGTTGGCCAGTGTCTGCTTGCGGATATAATTTTCCGGTATCATATCATAGAAGGACTTGGTGACTTCCAGATAATATCCGAAAACACGGTTATAGCCGACCTTCAGGTTGCGGATTCCGGTCCG